>CAIWHY010000298.1 GCA_903912585.1 uncultured Thermoleophilia bacterium
AGGCCCGGGACTACTTCGAGGGCGCCCTGCCCACCAGCCCCCAGGCCGCCATCCTGAAGGACGGCCAGCTGCTGCACCTCATGCAGCGCTCGGATTTCCTGGGCCGCAGCCCCGAGGAGATCGCCCTTACCCTGGGCAAGGCCTACGAACGGGTTCTGGCCTGATAACTTGGGGGAGTCCATGAGCTCCCCCCGCCGCCTCTCGATCCTGCTGCTGCTCGCGCTGCCCCTGGCGGCCCAGGCGCCGCCTCTGCCGGCGCTGGTGGAGGAGCTTGAGTCCTCCAGCCTGGCCCTGCCCATCCGGGTGGACCTGTCCGCCCTGCTGAGACAGGTCGAGGCTCAGGTGCCCCTCTCGCCGCCCAACATCGAGACCTGGGCGGAGATCAAGGGCAAGCCTCGGGCCTACTTCCGCTTCAACCTGATCCGGGAGCCGCTGCAGGTGCAGATGAAGGACGCCCAGCTCTCGCTGCGCATGGTGGCCAATTTCGGCATGGATGTGGGCCTGCGGACCCTGGGCAACCACTACACCGTGATGGGGTCCTGCGGGCGCAGCCCGGAGCCGCCCCGCCGGGTGCTGCTGGACCTCAAGACCGAGCTCGGGATCCTCCCGGGCTGGGGCGTGGCCCTGCGCCAGACGGCCTTCGAGGTGACTCCCCTGAACACCTGCGAGATCACCTTCCTCGGCTTCGACATCACGAACCAGGTGACCGCCGGCATGAAGGACAACCTCGCGGCGGGCACGGAAGCCCTGGCCCAGCTGGTTCGCGAGAACGCCCTCGCCCGCCAGAAGGCCCAGGAAGCGTGGAACCTCTTCAGCCAGCCCATCGAGCTGCGGAAGGACCTCTACCTGCTGTTCCAGCCCCGGCGCATCCGCATCGCCCCGCTGGTCACCCAGGGCCGGACCCTGGTCATCACTCCGGAGATCGAGGCCCTGCCCCGGCTGGTACTGGGGGCGAAGCCCGTGGTCGTGGCCACGCCGCTGCCGGACCTCGAGCTGAACGCCAGCCCCAGGCCCGGGTTCCGGCTCCGGGTCGAGGCCGAGCTCTCCTACGTCCACGCCACCCAGCAGCTGATCGCGGAGGTGGTGGGCAAGACCTTCGACACGGACAAGGGCCGCTTCGAGATCACCTCGGCCCGGGTCTGGGGAGACCAGGGCCGGGCCCTGCTGGAGATCGGCGTCAAGGGCCGCGTCACAGGCAAGGTCACGCTGTCGGGACGGCCCGTCTCCGATCCGGCCACCAGCTCCCTGCGGCTGGCCGACCTGGACTTCACCCTGGCCAGCCAGAGCTGGCTGACCCGGATGGGGGTCTGGCTCAACCACTCGGGCCTGCAGAAGCTGCTGGTGGAGAAGGCCCACTTCCTCATGGACCAGCAGTTCCAGGGCCTGCGCGAGGCCGTGCAGGCCGGCCTCAACCGCCCCCTGGCGCCCAACCTCATGCTCAGCGGCAGCTTGAAGGCCTTCAAGGTCGCGGCGCTGACCACGGGGCCCGAGTCCTTCAAGTCCCAGGCGTACCTGGAGGGCGAGGTCCAGGTGGACATGAAGTAGGCTGGAGCCGGAGATCCCGATGCTCAACCCCCTTTCCCACTTCCGGGTCGTGGACCTGTCCTGCGTGCTGGCGGGTCCCTTCGCCACGCAGCTGCTGGCGGACTTCGGGGCTGAGGTGCAGAAGCTGGAGCCGCCAGGCGGCGACCCCACCCGGGGCTGGGGGCCTCCCTTCGAAGATGGTGAGGAAGGCGAGAGCGCCTACTTCCGCTGCGCCAACCGGGGCAAGGTCAGCCGCACCATCGACCTCCACTCCGACGAAGGCCGCGAGGTCCTCTTCGAACTATTGAAGGACGCCGACGTGCTGGTGGAGAACTTCCGCTCGGACAGCGCGGACCGCCTGGGCCTGGGCTGGAAGCGGCTCCACGCGAAGTTTCCTAAGCTGATCCTGGCCTCGGTGCGCGGCTTCGCCTCCGACGTGACTGCCTCCCGCCGGGCCGGCTACGACTTCATCATCCAGGCGGAGAGCGGCTGGATGGACATCACCGGCGAGCCCGAGGGTCGGCCCATGAAGGTGGGCGTGGCCCTGGTCGATGTGCTGGCGGGCCTCTACTGCGCCAACGGCATCCAGGCGGCCCTGCTCCACCGCGAGCGCACCGGCGAGGCCATCCACATCGAGGTGCCGCTCATGGAGGCGGCCCTGGCAGGCCTGGTGAACGTCGCCGCCGGCTCGCTGATGACCGGCGAACCTCCGCAGCGCTGGGGCAACGCCCATCCCCAGATCGTGCCCTACCAGTCCTTCCGCTGCAGTGACGGGGACGTGGCCATCGGCATCGGCAGCGACCGGCAGTTTGAGGTGCTGGCCATGTGGCTGGACCTCGACCTGGAGACCCGGCCAGACTGGCGCAAGAACCGCGGCCGGGTGCGGGACCGGGTAGAGCTCGTGGCCCTCATCGAAGCGCGCACCCAGGGCAGCACCGTGGTCGAAGTGCTGGAGATGTGCGCCGCCAACGCCATCCCCGCCAGCCCGGTCCGCAGCGTGGACGAGGTGCTCTTCCGCAAGGGCGGCGAGCTGCACAACCTGCTGCAGCCCCTCTTCGACTCCGACACCCACACCATGGTCCCCACCCTGGCCTCGCCCATCCTCCTGAATGGGGAGCGGGCCTGCGCACCCCTGCCCCCGCCGCGGCGGAAGCCGTGAGAGCCGCCCCGCGCCTGGTCCCCGTGGGGGCCCGGAAACCGAACCAGCTGGCCGAGGCCCGCCTCCGGCAGGCCTGGCGTTTCGTCATGGGCCCTGCCCTGGCCGACCGCACCCGCCTCCTGCGGGTGGAGCGGGAGGTCCTCGTCATCGGCTGCTGGGAGCTCACCCGGATCGCCGCCTTGCGCGAGGCCTCCCTCGCCGTCTGGCCCCAGATGCGGGACCGCATCCACCGCGCCCTGCGCCTGTCCCTCCGCGGCATCCAGATCGTGCCCTGTGATCCTCCGGTCCCCACCCCGACCCTGCCCCAGGATCCCGATCCCCTCCGACGGGCCCTGCTCCTGCTGGAAACCCGCCACCAGGAGCGGGTCCGCCTCGGCCTCGAAGCGGAGTAGCACTGGACCCCCCCCGGGGATTCGAGTACAGTCAAACCTTCGTCGGGGCGTGGCTCAGCCTGGTAGAGCGCTCGGTTCGGGACCGAGAGGTCGGCGGTTCAAATCCGCCCACCCCGACCATCGTCTTCCCGCTACTCCAGCCCGAGCAGCCGCGCGTACGCCTCCGGGTTGTAGCCGACGATGAAGTCCTCGCCGATGCGCGCGAAGGGGAACGCGGCCGCGTTGTGGGCCACCATCTCGTCCTGGATGTGGTCCTGCACGTCCTTCTCCGCCAGGTCGTAGTCGATGTAGGTGTACTTGACCTGTTTGTCGTCGAGGTAGGCCTTGGCCTTCCGGCACCACGGGCAGGTGCTGAGGGTGTACAGCGAGACGGTCTTGGTCTGTTCGGGCATGCGATGGTCCTCCATCCGCGACGGTTCAGGTGCTCCTGCGCAGCCGGCTCAGGCTAGGCGCGCTTGAGCAGTTGCGCAAAGGTCTCAGGGTCGTAGCCTTTCACCACGTGCGCGCCGATCTTGACGTAGGGGAAGCCATCGGCGCCGTGCTCCTTCATCTCGGCGCCGATCTTGCGCTGCAGGTCGGGGCCGGCCGTATCGTACTCGATTGCGTAGAAGGGGATGCGGCGCTCCTCGAAGTAGGCCTTGGCCTTGCGGCTCCAGCCGCAGGTGGTGAGCGAGTAGATCGTCACTGGTGGTGTCGCCGGTGCTGTGGTCATCGCAGAGTGCCTCCGCGCGTCGGTCGTTTCGTTCCTCCCTCATATACCCGCGAGCAATCGAGCTCAGGTGGAGGGCGACCCGACGGCGCGGCGCGGCGGAGGGCAGCGCGGGACACTCGCCGCGGCCAGACCCGGCGGCGCGCGCCCGGCCTAGTCGAGCGGCACGATGCGCGGCACGGCCCGGCCGGCCTTGACGGCGACCAGCGCGCAGGTGCGCGCGCGCCCGAAGCGCGCCTGCCCCGCCGAGCCGGGGTTGAGGAACAGCGTCTGCTCGCGCCACTCGATCGCCGCGCGGTGGCTGTGGCCGCTGATCACGAGGTCGAAGCCCTCGGCCACGGGGTCGTGCCGGTTCATGAGGTCGGCGCCGATGTGACAGAGGAGCACGCGCAGGCCGGCGATCTCGGCACTGACCTCCCAGGGGAGGTCGAAGCGCGGGTCCGGGCGGTCGGTGTTGCCGGCGACGGCGGTCAGCGGCGCCAGCTTCCTGAGGCGCGCGAGGATCGCCGGGTCGTTGACATCGCCGGCGTGCACGATGTGCGCGGCGCCGGCAAACAGCTCGTCGAGCTTGGGGTCGTAGTAGCCGTGCGTGTCGCTCACCACGCCGATGAAGGGGTCCGCGCTCACGGTGCGATACTATCGTGCGCAGCGACGACGGAGGGCGACGGATGAAGGGTCTGGCCGGCAAGAGAGTCGTGGTCACCGGCGGCTCCAGCGGCATCGGCGCGGCGGCGGCGCAGCGGTTCCGCGACGAAGGCGCCGAGGTGATCGTGCTGGCGCGGCGCCCGGGTCCCGGCGGCATCGCCTGCGACGTGAGCGACCGCGACCAGGTGCAGCAAGCCTTCGCGCTCGTCGGCGACCTCGACGTGCTGATCAACAACGCCGGGCTCAGCGTGCGCAACCCGGCGCTCGACATCGCGGCCGAGCAGTGGGACGAGGTGGTCGCCACCAACCTCAGCGGCGCCTTCTGGGCGGCGCAGGCCGCCGGCCGGCTCATGCTCAAGGGGCGCGGCGGCGTGATCATCAACACGGCCTCGACCAATGCCCTGGTCGGCTATCGCTACTACGCCGACTACAACGCCACCAAGGCCGGGCTCGTCGCTCTGACGAAGTCGCTCGCCCTCGAGTGGGCGCCGAAGGTGCGCGTCAACGCCGTGTGCCCTGGCTACGTGCTCACGCCGATGCAGGAGGCCGAGTACACGCCCGAGATGCTGGCGGAGGTCAACGGCCGGATCCCCCTCGGGCGCCATGCGGCGCCCGAGGAGATCGCCGGCCTCTTCGCTTACCTCGCCTCGGACGAGGCCACCTACTTCACCGGCGCCGTGATCGTGATGGACGGCGGCGAGACCGCCGGCAGCGTGATCAGCGGGCCGGGCGGCCCCGGCGGCCCGGGGGCGTGATCGCCGAGCCGCAGTGGAAGGTCAAGACCGCCCCGGAGTCGCGGCGGGCGGTCTTCGCGGCCGCCGTGGTCGTCATCGCCGGCCAGGCGTGGGTGGCGCGCAGCCTGCGCCTGGACCCGTTCTGGCTGCTGCCGGCGATCTCCACCGTCCTGCTCGTGGCGTCGATCGCCGTGTACGAGAGCCAGGACGAGCCGGGGCGCACGGCGCGGGCGCTCACCTTCGCCTTCAACGCCGTGCTCGTCCTCGCCAACGCCGTGAGCCTGGTCCTGCTCGTGCGCGGCGTCTTCCTCGGCTCCAGCCTCCGGCCGCCGGCGCTGCTGTTCGCCGGACTCGCCCTGTGGATCGTCAACGTCGCCGTGTTCGCGCTGCTGTACTGGGAGATGGACGGCTGCGGGCCGGAGGCGCGCGCCGCCGGCTACCCCGACGACTACCCCGACTTCGTCTTCCCGCAGCAGCAGTCCGACCAGCAGGGGCTTGCCCCGGCCACGTGGAAGCCGACCTTCTACGACTACCTCTACCTCTCGCTCACGGCCTCGATCGCCTTCTCGCCCACCGACGCGATGCCGTACACGCGGCGGGCCAAGTTCGCGATGGGCGTCGAGCACCTGCTCTCGTTCGCGACGCTGGCCGTGATCGTCGCGCGTGCCGTCAACATCGCGCACGGGTGACGCGAGACGGCTCTACGCGTCCGCCCACGTAGCGGAACGTCCCATTTAGCCCGGAGTGATCTGAGACGAGTCTATGGTTAGACGACTCGCAGCGCAGGTCAGCCAGCCTGATGCGCTGCGGGTCGTCACTGGTGTGGGGATCGGGCGGCTCGATCGGGCCGAGGAGCAGGCCGACAAGCAGTGCCGACCCGCCTCCCCCGCCGTGCCGTCCCCCCGGTCCTGTAGGCTGACCACTCCGGCACCGATCTGGGGGACCGACCATGTCCGCAGCACCTTCCTGGGCGCTTCTGGCGCTCATCGTCGTCGCCATCTGCCTGATAGTCGTCGTGCTGGTGCGCCCCGCCGAGGCGCCCAAGGGCGGGGCGCTGCGCGACGAGCTGCGCGCCGGCCGCGAAGAGGCGAGCCAGGCGGCCCGCGCCTCCCGCGAGGAGTTGCAGAGGAGCCTCGCCGCGGCCAACGAGACGCTGGCGGCGACGCTCGCCGGCATGGGCGCGGTCCAGCGCACCCAGCTCGAGGGCGTCACCAAGCGCCTGCAGGAGCTGGCCGACTCCAACCGCGCCTCGCTCGAGCAAGTGCGCGCCACCGTCGACCTGCGCTTCCGCGAGCTCCAGGAGGGCAACGAGAAGAAGCTCGAGGAGATGCGCAAGACCGTGGACGAGAAGCTCCACGTGACGCTCGAGAAGCGCCTCGGCGAGTCGTTCAAGCTGGTCAGCGATCAGCTCGAATCGGTGCAGAAGGGCCTCGGCGAGATGCAGGCCCTGGCCACCGGCGTCGGCGACCTCAAGCGCGTGCTCACCAACGTCAAGGCGCGTGGCACCTGGGCGGAGGTGCAGCTCGAGGCGCTGCTCGACCAGATCCTCGCGCCCGGCCAATACGCGAAGAACGTGCACGTCAAGAAGGGGTCGGCCGAGATGGTCGAGTTCGCGGTCAAGCTCCCCGGCCCCAAGGACGAGCCCGACACCTGCGTCTGGCTGCCGATCGACTCCAAGTTCCCGCAGGAAGATTACGTGCGTATCCAGGAGGCGGCGGAGCTGGGCGACCCGGTCGCCGCCCAGAAGGCCACGGAGGCGCTCGCCCGGGCCATCAAGCTGGCGGCTCTGGACATCCACAACAAGTACCTCGACCCGCCCCACACCACCGACTTCGCGCTGCTGTTCCTCGGCACCGAGGGCCTCTACGCCGAGGTCCTTCGGCAGCCGGCGCTGGTGGAGGACCTGCAGCAGCGCCTGCGGATCGTGGTCGCCGGCCCCACTACGCTGGCGGCGCTGCTGAGCAGCCTGCGCATGGGCTTCCAGACGCTGGCCATCGAGCAGCAGGCGGCGGAGGTCTGGCGCGTCCTCGGGGCGGTCAAGAGCGAGTTCGCCAAGTTCGGCGAGGTGCTCGACAGGGTCAAGAAGCAGCTCGACACAGCCTCGCGCACGATCGAGAAGACCGGGGCGCGCACCCGCGCCATGGAGCGCAAGCTGAGGTCCGTGGAGCAGCTCAGCGACGAGGAGTCTGTGGCCGTATTCGGCGCCGCCGACTTGTTCGAACCGGCGGAGCCGGAGGACGAGGACGAGCAGGACGGCGAAGGGGACGAGGACGGACCCTCCGCAGACAGGACCGAAGGCGGGTCGTCAGAGGCGCCCGATCCATTTCATGATCATCTCTGACGCAGAACCGGCGATTCGGCCGCGTTTCCCGGTCGCACCCACTCACAGATGAGCTTCTCGCCGCCGCTCGGCACGAGACTCACTCGGGCAGTCTACCCAGATGGGTCTCGGGATCACGAGACGCGTGGAGCAGTGCGACGACGATGACGCCGTCGCCCTCGACGCGGAAGTACAGGCAGTACGGAAACCGCTCGATCAGGTAGCGCCGTGCTTCACGGTGAACCACTGGACACGCCTCAGGGAATCTGAGGACGTTGTCGACGGCCCTCTCGACAGCTAACGCGAAAGCATCACCGAGACCCCGCTGCTCGGCCTCGTACCAGCGAACCGCGGCGCGGACGTCCGCGAGAGCCGCCGGCAGAAACCAGACCCTGGTCACTCCACGTGGGCTCTGAGCCGACGCCTGACTTCGTCCCACGGCACGAGCGCCACGTCGCCGCGGTCGAGCTCGTCGAGCCGGCGATCCAACTCGTCCTTCTGGTGAGGCGTGAGACGCACGGCCTCAGGAGTCGCCCTGAGGCTCTCCCACAACTCGTCGATGAGGCGGAGTCGCTCGTCCGGCGTGAGCTTTGCGATGTCGATGGCGGGAGCACCCATGGCTCGATACTAGGGGTTGGCTCTCGCGCGGGCAACAGCTCTGGACGCCGCGGAGGGTCACAGTGCGATACGGGCGCACGAAGAAGACGCCCTCGCACGCGGCAGCCTGGTCAGGCTCCCAGGATCTCGTTCAAGCCCTCGATCACCTGGGTGATTTCCTCCGGCGAGACGGCCCCGAGCTCGCGGCCGATGCGTTGCACCGACAGCGTGCGGATCTGGCTGATGTTGATCCACGCCGGCTTGGGGAGTTGCGCGGGACCCACCTCCAGAGTGAGTGGGAAGCCGGCTCGCGGAGGCTGAGTCGTGAGCGCGACCGCGATCACGGTGCCCGAGCGCTCGTTGAACACGTCGGCGCTCAGGATGAGGACGGGCCGCCGGCCCGACTGCTCGTGCCCGCGAGTCGGGCTCAAGTCGGCCCAGTGGACGGCGCCCCTCAGTATTCGGGCCACTCGGCCAGCTCCCCACCCATGCCCTCCTCGGCGACAGCTTGCTCGAGGCTTGGGTCGAGCTTCGCGCACTCCTGCGCCAGGCGATTGCGAGCCAGCCGCGAGAGCTTCTCGTCCAGGGCTTCCTGGATGGCCTGGCTGCGGTTTGGGAAGCGGTGTTCGGACACCAGCCTGTCGATGGCGCCGAGCGTCCCTTCGTCGATCGTGATGGCGATCTTCGCGCGACTGCGAAAGCGCGATCTCTCCGCCATCGTGTTCGTCGGCCCGGTCCATGCGACCCGGAGCCTAGCCGGAGTCGCCGCACCGCACGAGGATGACCATCGGGCCGCAGAGGTGACGTTCAGGCGTCGCCCGTCTCCAGTTCCTTCACCAGCGAATCCAGCTCGTCAACGAGGTACTTCGGCGCCTCCGCCTCGCGAAAGGCGCCCACGAGAGCCCGGTGGTAGCTGAGCTCCTGCTGCTTGGTCGCGTTGAACCGCTTCCAGACCTCGTCGCCGTAGCAACGGTGATCGAGGACGATGGCTCGCGTGTTGTGGAGCTTGTCGGCCAGCGCGATCCGGCAGAGCGGATACTTCTCTGCGCTGATCTGCTTCACGTAGGCGGCCTTGCGCACGGGCCACTCCGCCTTGGGACCTCCCGTGTAGTCCGGCGTCGTGTCCGTGCAGGCCACGACAAGGTCCCTGACCTGGGGGCCGAAGCGCCGCGCGAGGTCCGACCTCGTCACTTCCTTGGGATGGTCCTCGAGCGTGTCGTGGAGCAGTGCGGCGATGGCCTCGTCCTCGTCACCGCCGTGCTCTAGCACCAGGGCACAGACGCTGAGCAGGTGGGCGATGTAGGGGATGCCGGCGTCCGCTTCTGCGCCTGGGTCCGCGTGCGGATCCGCGTCTTTGTCTGCGCCCTTCCGGAACTGGCCGTCATGGACCCGGACGGCGCACGTCAGTGCGTCCACGAACTTGAGCCCCAGCTGCGGCGGCGTCATTTTGCGTTCCTCACTCATCTGTCTCCTTTGCTTGTGCGGGTAGCGTCCCAGCCGCGAGCCGCGCCTCGTAGGTCTGCGCCTCGTCGTAGTAGGTGATGACCGTCGCGTAGAACCTGCCCTCCCGCCTGCGAGCTCGGACCTGGCGCACGAGGTCCTCGAAGAGCCTCTCCTCGACACGGTCCCGGACGATGTACTCGTAGGGCCGCTCGGGCATCGTCCTGGCGAACGTCCAGAGCTGTTCGTCGACGAAGCCCCGCAGCTTGGGCGGATAGGTCACGGGGTCGTCCGTCGGGAGTCGCGCCGTCCGTGCGCGCCCACGTGAGCTTCTTCGAGTGGCCGCCGTCCGGCGCCCGCAGCGGCACGCCGAGGTGCAGCAGGATCGGGGGACATCCTCAGAGTAGCAGGTGGCCCGGACGGGATCGGTCCGGGTCGCTCGGAGGTCAGGGCAGCGAGTCTCGCGCAGCTCCTGCATGCAACTGGAGCCCCAATGCGTCGACCACGCGGAGGATCGTGTCGAAGTCAGGGCTGCGCGCACCGGAGAGCGCCTTGTAGAGACTCTCGCGCGACAGGCCGGCATCACGCGCCACCTGGGTCATCCCCTTGGCGCGGGCGATATCGCCCAAGGCCTTGGCGATGAATGCGGCGTCACCTTGCGACTCTTCGAGGCAAGCCTCCAGGTAGGCGGCCATCTCCTCCGCCGTGCGGAGGTGGTCGGCGACGTCGTAGCTGGTGGTGACGGTCCTGCTCACCGACGACTCTCCCTCAAGCTTGCGGAGTTCAGTGCACAGGCACTGTAGCCAGTAGGCTACACCTCGTCAAGCCGGCGCCGATCGGCGCCGGCTGTTGGTTGGCGACGAGAAACGCCGGATGTATCGGAGTTCGCCAAACGAAGTGGGTGACTACCCTCCCGCCGGGTCCCGCCAAGGGCCACCCGGCGGCCAATCCTTGGCAAATCTGGCGCCGCCTGCCAGTGCATCCCAAAGCTCGAGCAGGAACGCACGGAGGCGCTCGACGGCAACGGCCAGATCGACAGCTTCGAGCCGGTTCCGGCGCAAGAAGCCGGCCCACCGCTGAAGCATGACCTGATCGGCAGCGAATGCAGGCGTGAGCGGCGCGGGGAGCTCAGCGCCTATCGGCCGCCCGCGCCGCTCGAACGTCAGTCGCACGGCCTCGGCAAGGCTCTCGCCGCCGAACGCCAGCCTGGCCGCCAGCGCCTGCAGGTCGTAGAGGTCCTTCATGCGGCTGTTCAGCATGCCGTGCTGCGCCATGGCGTGAAGCTTCTCCGCCACAACGACCTCCGCCGGATAGGCGCGCAGGCGCGGCGCCGGAAAGTCGAGCAGAGTGGGCATCGTGATCTCCGTGCCCCATGCCGCCAGCGCATCCCCGAAACCAATGTCGAGCTGCACGGTGTACCTCGCAGCACCGAGTCTTGCCGCAAGCCGGACTCGCTTGCCCTGGTAGGTCCGCCCTTGTCGGATGTCAGCCACGACGATGCTGGCCGGATCGAAGGTCATGCCGTCGTCGAGCACAGAGACTCGACACACGTCGGCGAACACCGCGTTCAGCCCCTCCGCCGAGTCTTCGCCAAAGCCCAGCAGGTCGATGTCGCGCGTAGCGCGATGCGGATCCTCCTCCCATACGGCAAACAGCGTCGCCCCCTTGAGCATGAACGACGAGGCATGCGGCGAGACTGCCAGTCGGTAGAGAAAACGCTCCAGGGCATAGCGCAGGAAGGTGTCGTTGGGCTCCGCGCCCGTCGCGTGGCTTCGAGCGAGCAGCCGATGATGCACGGACGCCGCGAGGTTCGTGATCTCGCGCCGGCTCACGCGAGCGCCTCGATGTAGGGCCGAATGACCGACCCGATGCGGCATGCCCGCGCCAGCTCCCACAGCTCGCCGGGTGAGCTCTTGCGCTGCTGCAGACAGTCGCGTAGCGCCTCGATGGTGACGTCCATGCCAACGAGATTGCGATAGCGGAAGCAGTCGATGACCGTCTTGGCCGCTGAGTAGACGCGCACCTGCGTGCCCTCCATCTCGTGCGCCTCTATGCCCAGGGCAAGGGCGGCACCAGAGAAGCGCATGATACGCACCTGGACAGCAGGATCCCGCGGAGCCGCGGCGCGACGGTCGAGCGCCATCCACACTTCGAACGGCAGCTGAGTCGTGAGTTCGTGGAACGACAGGGCACTAAGGAGACAAACGACGCCATTGGGCACCACCATCGCGGCAAGGACCAGTCCGTGGTGCTCAGTCACCATGGCCTCTGCGGCGCGATAGAGGCCTCGCCCCACGCGCTCAAGCTCGCCTCGCCGTACCAGACGGTACACTGTCTCGGGGTGCACGCCGTGGTCGCGGGCGTCGGCGAGGCGAAAGGCGCCCATCTCGGTGCTGAGGCGGAGCAGACGATCGGCGTCGGTGTCAGGGTAGTCCATGTGTAGAAGTATCGACAATTACGCGTAACTGTCAATACTTTTGCACAGGCGGCCTGCCTCGTCATCTGAAGCTCCCAGGCAGAAGCAGAGTAGGCGCCGGGAGACGTTGGCGGTCGATCGGCGAGCGCTCGTTCACGGTCCCGAGCGTACCCGGCCGGATTCAGCTCAGGGAGAATGACGAACGGCTGACCTGGTGGACGCTGGGAGTCCCGTCCGCCGCTTCCTGTAGGGTGACGAACAGGAGGGCCAGCGTCAGGAACACGGGGAGCATCAGCAGGATGGAACGAAGAGCGCTCGCCGCACCTCACCAGCGCCCCCCGAAAGGAACGTGCTCGCATGGATGACTCCCGGCAGACGCTCTCCCCACAGGCAGCCGCTTCGGCCTCTGAGCAACCACCCTTCTGGGAGTTCCGTCTCTACGCCCAGGTGCTCATCGACGAGATCGCCCTGATCCAGCACGTGCTCGCCGCGCCGACGGCAGTGACCCGCCAGGCGCCGCGCTTCAAGGACACCACCGCGTGGATGAGCGCGCAGCTCGACGCTCTCGACCGGCTCGTCGAGGCGGCGACGAACTACTTCAACTCCAGTCACGACGATGCCTTCGGCGCGCCCGGCGAGGCGGGCAGCGTGGAGGCCGATATCCGCTTCGCTCGCCAGATGGCCGCTTACTATCGCCAGGCACTCGAGTGGCGCCACGTGGTGCAGCAGGCGGACCTCGACCCCGTGTACCGGCAGTGCGCCGACGAGATGGCCGTCTTCGCCGACGCCGTCCTGCGGCCCCTCGAGGCACACGGGCCGAGCATCCTGCGCCAGTGCGACGCTGCCGTGGCTCTCCCGCCGGGCTCGCCGATCAGTTTCGACTTCAGCGTGGAGTTCGCGCCGATCGACAACGCCCGCTTCCACGCGGCGACCGTGGCCGCCGGCGAGGCCCTGCGGCACCGGCGCCGCTAGCCGAGCCTCCGGTACACCTCGTCGTCGCTTCGCTTGCCGATCGCGACGATGCGCAGCAGGCCATCGCGGACAGCGAAGATCACCCGGTACTCCCCGACGGTCACGCGAGAATACTCGTAGCCCTTCAGGCGCTCGGCGTCCGGGGGCCGTGGGTCCGCCATCAGCATGATGATCTTGCGCGTGACCTGCCGGCACTGCTTGGGCGGCAGCGTGTCGAGAAAGCGGACTGACGCCCTCGACAGGCTAAGAGGCAGCACGGTCTTCGGCGGACGCACCGTCCTGAAGATACTTCAGCGAGTCCTCGGCACTGAGGAAGCCTTCTGCCTCGGCCGCGAGCGCGGCCTGGCCCCAGAAGGAGTCGTCGGAGCGCTGCAGCAGCTCGTACTCCTCGAAGGAGAGCAACACGGCCACCGGGCGGCCGTTCTTCTCGATGGCCACGGGCTCCACCGCGACGCGCCCCAGATACTGACCCAGGCGGTTCTTGATCTCGGTGGCGGATACGGTCTTCACGGCGACTCCCAAGATGGCTGACTCGCCCATAATAGCTAAATCGTCCTTTTCGGTCAATATTGAAGGCCTCTATGCGCTCTCAGCCTGAAGGCCGCCGAACGCCGGCGCAAGATGACGAAAGGGTCGGTGAGATGACATTGCGAGGTCATCAAGACGCAGGAGACTTCGGCCTACTGAAGCGTCCTCCGCAGCGACTCGTGTGCCAGCACGACGAGGCGCTGCGTGGCTCGGGTGGCGCCGATGTAGAAGAGGTCGCGCTCGCGCGGAGTGCTCAGGTGCTCGATGTCGGTGAGGACGACGGCGCGCGACTCGAGGCCCTTGAAGCGGTGGACCGTGGTGAAGCGGGTCTTGCCCGAGTGCAGGTCGAAGACGGGGCCGTGCGGGCCCGAGTGGGCGAGCGGCGTGAGGAGGTCGCGCCACGGCTGCTCCGTGAGCGCCGCGGCCACGCAGGCCGCGTCGTTGCGCGTGCTCAGCACCGTGACCTGCGGGCCCTTGAGGCCGGCGGCGCGGAGGTCCTCGAGCGCCGCGCACAGCAGATCACCTTGCTGCGCGGCGCTCCCCCAGTAGCGTACTTCCGGCCGGTCGCCCTCGCCGGCGTCCGCGCGCATCACCTTGACGTACCCGCCGGTGATGCCGCCGCCGGCGCAGGCCAGCGCAGCCACCGCCGGCGAGTTGCGGCAGTTCTCGTCGAGCTCGAAGACGGTGCAGCCGCCACCCTGGTCGCGGCAGAAGCCGTCGAGGTCGACGGAGTCGTCGTAGATCGCCTGGTGGACGAAGTCGCCGAAGAGGCGCCAGCGGCCGCCGGTCAGGCCGCCGTCCAGGCTCAGGTCGAGGACGTCGACGAACTGCGTGCGCAGCACGTCCTGAGCTTCGTCGACGATGAGCTCGTCGTAGGCGTTGGGGCGGTCGATCAGGCCGTCGCAGGCGAGCTGCGGCAGCTCGACGTCCCAGAACTCCCCGCCGCCGCCGAGCTTGGACGACCCGGCGGGGATGCCGGCGGCGCGGACCATGTGGTCGGAGATCGTGGCGGCCTCGGCGACGCCGGCCACGTGCTCGCGCAGCCACTCGGCCAGCGGTCGGTTGAAACAGAGCACGAGCACGCGGCGCCCGGCGGCGTGGCCGCGCCGCGCCGCCTCCAGCGCGAGCAGCGTCTTGCCGGTGCCGGCCGGCCCGTCGAAGACGACGCGCGGCATCCGCCGCATTGCGTCGAGCGCGTCGAACTGCAGCTCGGTGTAATGCAGGATCTCGGCGTCAATGCGCCGGGCGCGGTCCTTGGGGCTCTCGAAGTACTCGAAGTCGGGGCGCAGGACGCGGACGATCTCGTCGCACTGCTCCTGCGTCGGCTCACCGGCGCCGGGGTTGAACCAGGCCTTGCGCAGCCCGGCGGCGCGCTCCCGTGCCTGGCACAGAGCTGAGGCGATGCAGTCGGCGATCGGGCGCTGTCCCAGCCTGACCTTGTCGATGACCTGCCAGGAGTGCCACTCCTCGCTCCCGTCGGTGAACTCGATGAATGGGAAGCAGACGGCCGACTGAAAGAGCACGCCCTCCAGCTGCGGGCGGTGCTTGACGACACGCTCGCGCAAGCTGTGCATCGCTTCGGAGACCTGTTTGAAGGGCCCGCGCGGATCGCCTGCGGCCTCCGCCCCGTAGTACCAGAGCCCGTGCTCGCGACGGAGCCTGTGGCAGCCCTTGACCTCGAGCACGAGCACGCCCAGTCCGGGCGCGACGACGACGAAGTCGGCCTCGCCCTCCATCTGCTTGACGTGGTGGGCGATGTCCTGGGAGTGGAGCGCGGTCCAGCCGTCGGCCC
>CAIWHY010000299.1 GCA_903912585.1 uncultured Thermoleophilia bacterium
ACGCTTCAGCGCCTCGTGGGCGGCTCCTGGACGCCTGCGGGCGCGGGTCTCACCGGGGCGGACGGCGCCGCGAAGCTGGCGTTCACGCCCACGCTGCGGACCGTGGTGCGGGTGACCTTCTCGCCACCCGCGGTGCAGCCCGCGGGTGCCGGCTACGCGAGTGCCGCGAGCGCCGCGGTGACGCTTGCGCCGCACGTCCGCCTCGGCATGCCGAAGACGGCCGCGACGGTGGCGAGCGGCGGCGCCCTCAGCGTCGCCGGCATGGTCGCGCCGCGCCTGCCGGCCGGCAAGAGTGCCGTGCGCGTAGTCTTCCAGCGCTACGACAGCTCCGCGTGGTCGACGAAGCGGAACGTCGCCACGACCACGACCACGACCGGCGGCGCGACGGCGTCGTCCGGCTACGCTGCCCTGGTCAAGCTGCAGACCGCCGGCTCCTGGCGCGTGCGCGCCGAACGGCCGGCCGACGCCTCCTACGCCGCGGCCGTCAGCGCCTGGCGCGGCTTCAGCGTCAAGTAGCCGAAGGCGGGCGCCGGAGGGCGACGCGCCCAAGGCGTCGCCCCGCCGCTGCCACCTGCAGCGTCGCCCCGCCGTCGCCCGCTTGCCCGCCCGCCCGCCGCGGTGTTGTCCCGCCGCTTGCCGCGGTGCTACAGTGTTACGGCTGAGCCACAGCGAAGCAGCCCGGCAGAAGGCCGCGCGAGAGTCCGTCGCAGGGCGGACGCCGAAGGGGCAAGGCGCCGCAGGCGCCGAAACTCTCAGGCCAACGGATCGCGACCGGACGGGCCCCCGGATGACCAGGCGCACGGCGCGCCGGCTGTCAGACAGGGTGGGCAATCCACCCTGTCTTTTTTGTGGCCCGGCGCCGGGACCACGCCCGGGCCCGCGGGCGTTTCTGCCGTGAACACCGGGGGCACCTTCGGAGCGATTTGCGGCAGCGCGAGGGAGGGACGATGGCCGACGAGAGCTATCCCCAGGACCTGAGGTACAGCAAAGAGCACGACTGGGTGCGCGTGGACGGTGAGGACGCCGTCTTCGGCATCACCTGGTTCGCGCAGGACGCCCTCGGAGAGATCGTCTATGCGGACCTTCCCGATGTGGGCGCCGCGGTGACCGCGGAGTCCCCGTACGGCGAGCTCGAGTCGGTCAAGGCCGTCACCGACGTCTTCGCGCCGCTCACGGGCGAGGTCGTGGAGGTCAACGACGCCCTGCAGGACGAGCCCCAGCGGGTCAACGACGACTGCTACGGCGAGGGCTGGATCATCCGCATCCGGATGACCGCGCCCGGCCAGCTGAGCGAGCTGCTGGACGCGGACGCCTACAAGGCCTTCCTCGACGAGGCCTGACGTGCCGCAGGCAGCCACCGACTACGTGCCGCACAGCGACGCGGACATGCGCACGATGCTCGCCGTCGTCAAGGCGACCAGCGTCGAAGAGCTGTTCGCCGACATCCCCGAGGACGTGCGCCGGCGGGAGCCGCTGGCGCTGCCCCCCGGCCTCTCGGAGCTCGAGGTGCTCGACGAGCTGCGGCGGCTCGCCGCGGCAAACACGCCGGCGAGCGCGCTCGTCTCCTTCCTCGGCGCCGGCATCTACGACCACTACGTGCCTGCGATCGTGGACACGATCGTCGGCCGCGGCGAGTTCCTGACCGCGTACACGCCCTACCAGCCGGAGCGCAGCCAGGGCGTGCTGCAGAGCATCTTCGAGTTCCAGACGGCGATCTGCGAGCTCACCGGCATGGACGTCAGCAACGCCTCGATGTACGACGGCGGCACGGCGCTGGCCGAGGCGTCGGTCCTCGCCGGCAGCCATACCCGGCGCGGCAAGGTCGTGCTGAGCGCCGGCGTGCACCCCGAGTACCGGCAGGTGCTCGTCACGGAGACCGCCGGCTACGGACCGCGCCCGCAGGTCGTCGACCTGCAGGCGGGCGCGGCCACCGACCTCGCCGCGCTGGCGCGCGTCGTCGGCGACGACACGGCCGCCGTGGTCGTGCAGCAGCCCAACTTCTTCGGCGCCCTCGAGGACGTCGCCGCCGCGGCGCAGATCGCGCACGCCGCCGGCGCTCTGCTCGTGGTCGTCGCCGACCCGGTGTCGCTCGGCCTGCTCGAAGCGCCCGGCCGCCTCGGCGCCGACGTCGTCATCGGCGAGGCGCAGTCGCTGGGCAACGCCATGAGCTTCGGCGGTCCCGGCCTCGGCTTCATGGCGGTCGCCAAGCCGCTGATGCGGCGCATCCCCGGCCGGCTGGTCGGCCAGACCGTCGATCTCGAGGGCAAGCGCGGCTTCGTGCTCACGCTGCAGACGCGCGAGCAGCACATCCGCCGCGAGAAGGCGACGAGCAACATCTGCTCCAACCACGCGCTCAACGCGCTCGCCGCGCTCGTGCACCTTTCGTGGCTCGGGCGCGAGGGCCTCGCCGAGCTTGGCCTGCTCTGCACGCGCAGGGCGGCGTACCTGCGCGCGCGGCTCCTCGAGCTGCCCGGCGTCACGGCCTACACCGAGGGCCCGGTGTTCCGCGAGTTCGCGGTGCGCCTGCCGCTCCCGGCGGCGCAGCTCGTTGAGGCACTGGTGCCACAAGGGTTCCTGGCCGGGGTGCCCGCAGGGCGCTTCGCCGGCCAGTTCGCCGGCCCGGCGGCTGCAGGCCTCGACGACGTGCTCCTGATCGCCGTCACCGAGAAGCGCAGCCGCGCCCAACTGGACGCGTTCGTGGCCGCGGTCGCCGCGGAGGTGGACCATGGCTGACGCGCAAGGCTTGCCCGGCATGGACCGGCGCACCATCTACGAGAAGTCCTGCTGCGGCCGCCGCGCCTACAGCCTGCCGGCCACCGACGTGCCCGAGGTCCCGCTCGACGACCTCGTGCCGGCCGGCCTGCGCCGCCAGGCGCCGCCGCGCCTGCCGGAGATGAGCGAGGTCGACGTCGTACGCCACTTCACCGGCCTCTCGACGCTCAACTTCGGGGTCGACAGCGGCAGCTATCCGCTGGGCTCCTGCACGATGAAGTACAACCCGCGCCTCAACGAGACGACGGCTCAGCTCGAGGGCTTCGCCGGGCTGCACCCCTACCAGCCGGAGTCGCTCGCCCAGGGCGCCGTCGAGCTGATGTGGGAGCTCGGCGAGTGGCTGGCGGAGATCGCCGGGCTCGCACGCACCACGCTGCAGCCTGCCGCCGGTGCCCACGGCGAGCTCGCGGGTCTGCTCATCATCCGTGCCCACCACCTGGCGCAAGGGCGCGAGCCCAAGCGCGTCATCATCCCCGACACCGCGCACGGCACGAATCCAGCGTCGGTGGTGATGGCCGGGTTCACGCCTGCGCCGGTGCGCAGCGACGCGCGTGGCGGCGTGGACCTCGAGCACCTGCGCGAGGTCCTGGCGGGCGGCGACATCGCCGGCCTGATGCTCACCAACCCCAACACGCTGGGCGTGTTCGACGAGAACATCGTCGAGATCGCGCGGCTGGTGCACGAGGCCGGCGGCCTCCTGTACTACGACGGCGCCAACAGCAACGCCGTGCTTGGCATCAGCCGGCCCGGCGACATGGGCTTCGACATCGTGCACTTCAACACGCACAAGACGTTCAGCACGCCGCACGGCGGCGGCGGTCCCGGCGCCGGGCCGATCGTGGTCAGCGCGGAGCTCGCCGCGTACCTCCCCGTGCCGCTGGTGGAGAGGGCGGAGGACGGTCGCTTCTTCCTGGACTACGACCGTCCCCAGTCCATCGGCAAGATGCGCACTTTCTACGGCAACGTAGGCGTGCTCGTGCGCGCCCACACCTACATCCGCGGGCTCGGGCCGGACGGCCTGCGCCGCGTCAGCGAGACGGCCGTCCTCAACGCCAACTATGTGATGGAGAGCCTGCGCGGCGTCCTGGACGTGCCCTACGAGCGCCGCTGCATGCACGAGTTCGTGGCCTCGGCGACGCCGCTGAAGGAGCACGGCGTGCGCGCCCTGGACGTCGCCAAGCGGCTGCTCGACTACGGCGTCCATCCGCCGACCACGTACTTCCCGCTGATCGTCGACGAAGCGCTGATGGTCGAGCCCACCGAGACGGAGTCGCGTGAGGACCTCGACCGCATGGTCGACGTCTTCCGCCGCATCGTGCAGGAGGCCCACGACGATCCGCAGAAGCTGCTCGACGCCCCGGTGACGATGCCGGTGCGGCGGCTCGACGAAGCCGAAGCCGCCCGCCATCCCGTGCTCCGCCAGCGCTTCCCCGAGGACGAGGAAGCCGGCGCCTGCTGAGGCGCCGCCCCGGCGAGCCAGAGCCGCATGACTTCGCCCGGCGCACGCGCGTGAGTCCGGCCGGCGCTCTCGCATGAGCACCGTCAAGGTCCTGCCGGAACTGCGCGCCGGGGGCGGCGCGCAGATGGCGCTCGACGCGGGGCTGCTGCTCACGGCCGATGCGGTCATCGCGCGCCGGTACGTGTGGACGCCGCCGGCGCTGTCGCTCGGCAAGTTCCAGCAGTACGACCCCGTCCCCGGCGTGCCGTTCGAGGTGGTGCGCCGGCCCACCGGCGGCCGCGCGGTGCTGCACGGCGAAGGGTTCGAATGGTCGTTCGCGGTGGCGTTCCCGCCCGGCGCCCTCGGCGCCGGGCCCCGCGCGGGCATCGACGTGACGACGCCCTACGACATCGTCGCCGGCGCCTTCGCCGGCGCCCTGCGCGATCTCGGCGTCACGCTCGACGAGGGGCGCGCCGAGCCGTACCAGCGCTCGGCCCTGTGCTTCGCCGGCGCTCTGCGCCAAGACATCCTCGCGCGCGGGGAGAAGCTCGTCGCCATCGCCCAGGCCAAGCACGAGGGCCGCACCCTGGTGCACGGCTCCGTGCTCGAGCGCCGCCCGCCGGACGAGCTGGCGCAGGTCGCCGAGACGCTGCTCGGCGAGCCGTGGAGGGGCGAGGGGCTCGCCGGTGCGGGCCACGCGCTCGCCCCCGAGGCGGTGTGGAGCCGCGTGCTCGCAAGTCTCGAGATCTCGCTGCGAGCACTCGCGGCCGACTGAGGAGGAACGCATGACCAGGATCCTGGTACTCGGCGGCGGCCCGGCCGGCTATGTGGCCGCCGGGCGCGCCGCGCAGCTCGGCGCCGAGGTGACCCTCGTCGAGGCGCGCGAGATCGGCGGCACCTGCCTCAACCGCGGCTGCATCCCGACCAAGGCGATGGTCGCCGGCGCGGAGCGCCTGCACGAGGCGCGCACGGCAGCGGACTACGGCGTCGTCACCGGCGCGGTGGGCATCGACTTCCCCGCATTCATGGCGCGCAAGGACGCCGTGACGACGCAGCTGAGGGACGGCGTCGCCCATCTGCTCAAGGCGCGCAAGGTCAAGGTCGTGGCCGGGCGGGCGGCGCTCGCCGGCCCCGGCCGGCTGGTCTTGACGACGGACGCCACGGCGGGCAGCGGCTCCACGGCGGCCGGCGGCTCGTCGGAGGACGGCGACGCGACGCTCCCGTCCGGGACCGTCCTCGAGGGCGACGCGGTCATCCTCGCCAGCGGCTCCGAGCCGGTGCGCATGGGGATGTTCGACTGGAGCGACCCGCGCGTGATGACCAGCGACGAGCTGCTGGTGATCGACCACGTCCTCGAGAGCCTGCTCATCGTCGGTGGCGGCGTGATCGGCTGCGAGTTCGCCTCGCTGTTCGACCGGCTCGGCGTGCACGTGACGGTCGTCGAGATGCTCGAGCAGCTGCTGCCCGGCGAGGACAAGCGCACCGGGCGCGCGCTGCAGCAGGCGTTCAAGAAGGCCGGCATCGACGTCTTCGTGAAGACGGCGGTCGAGGCGGCCGAGGGGTCGGCCGCCGGCGTGACGCTGCGCCTCGCCGGCGGCCGTGAGCTCACGGCCGCCGGCGTGCTGGTCGCGGTCGGCCGCCGCCCGCTCAGCGCCGGCCTCGGCTACGAGGAGGCCGGCGTCGTGCTCGACGCGCACGGCTTCGTGGTGACCGACGAGACTCAGCGCACCGCGGTCGACGGCGTGTTCGCGGCGGGCGACGTCGCCGGCCCGCCGATGCTCGCGCACTGGGCCTACCACCAGGGCGCCATCGCGGCCGAGAACGCCGTCACCGGCTCGCGCATCGCCTGCGATCGATCCATGGTGCCCAACTGCGTGTTCAGCTCGCCCGAGGTGGCCAGCTGCGGCCTGACCGAGGACCGTGCCGCCGAGCAGGGCGTGGAAGTCGAAGTCTCCGCCGTGCGCTTCAACGGCAATTCCAAGGCGGTGGTGGGAGGCGACGCCGACGGCTTCGTGCGCGTCGTCTGTGAACCCGGCGGTGGCCGCGTGCTCGGCGCCAGTCTGGTGGGACCGCACGTGACCGAGCTCGTCCACGAGCTCGCGCTCGCCGTGCACGCGGGGCTCACGCTCGCCGACGTCGCCGCCACCATCCACGCGCACCCCACGCTCTCCGAGGCCGTCGGCGAGGCGGCGCTAGGCGGCGTCGGGCGCGGCATGCATTCCTTGTGAGCGCTGCGCCCGGGCGACGCAAGCCGGACTGGCTCAAGATCAAGGCGCCGGCGCCGCGGCAGTACCGCGCCACCGGCGCTCTGCTCGACGAGCTCGAGCTCCACACCGTCTGCGCCGAGGCGCGCTGCCCCAACAAGGGCGAGTGCTTCGCCTCCGGGACCGCGACCTTCCTGATCCTCGGCGACGTGTGCACGCGGGCGTGCACGTTCTGCGCCGTGAAGGGTGAGGGGAAGGCCCGGCCGGCCGGCTCGAGCGAGGACGCGACCGGGGGGCGCGCCGGCACCGACCCCCGGTCCGGCGGCGCCTCCGGCTCCGGCCTCTGCGCCCTCGACGAGGATGAGCCGCGCCGGGTCGCCGAGGCCGTTCGGCGCCTCGGCCTGCGGCACGTCGTCGTCACCAGCGTCACGCGCGACGATCTTCCCGACGGCGGCGCGGCGCAGTTCGCCGCGACCGTCGGTGCCGTTCGCGCGGCGACGCCCGCGGCGACCGTCGAGGTGCTGATCCCGGACCTGGGCGGCGATGAAGCGGCGCTGCGCGCCGTGCTCGCCGCCCGCCCCGACGTGCTGAACCACAACCTCGAGACCGTCCCGCTCCTGTATCCGCGCGTGCGTCCGCAGGCACGCTACGAGCGCTCGCTCGAGCTGCTGGCGCGCGCCGCGGCGTGGGCGCGCTCGCCGGGGCAGGGCAGCGCCCGCCCGCTGGTGAAGACCGGCCTCATGGTGGGCCTCGGTGAGACGACGGAGGAGGTCGGCGAAGTGCTCGCCGACGCCGCTTCGGCCGGCGTGGACGCCGTGACCGTCGGCCAATACCTGATGCCGCACGGCGGCTGCCTGCCGGTGGCCCGCTACGTGGCGCCCGAGGAGTTCGAGGGCTACGAGCGCCGGGGCGTCGCGCTCGGGCTCACCGTGGTCGCGGCGCCCTTCGTGCGCTCGTCCTACCGCGCCGGCGAGCTCCTGGAGCGCGGCGCGTGAGCCCGGCCGAGCCTTCGGCAGCGCCTCGCGGCGCGCCGCGGCTCGCCGCCACGCTCCCGCTGCCGACGCCCCAGGTCGTCGTCTTCGACCTCGACTACACCCTGCTGCGCCCGAGCGACCAGTTCGAGGCGCCGGGCTACGTGCGCACCGGTGCGCGCTTCGGACTCGAGCTGGACCCGGCGCGCTGGCCACAGGCGGAGCGCGCCGCCTACGTCGCGGCCGCGGTGCGCCGGGAGGAGACCGGCCTCGTCCACGACGACGGCCTGCTACCGGCGATCGCCGACGCCATCATCGCCGGTCTCGGCGGCGGACCTGCCGCCGCCGTCGAGCAGACCGCGCAGGCGATCATCTCCGCCTGGTCGCGAGCGGAGAACTTCGGCCTCTACGACGACGTGCTCCCCTGCCTCGACGCAGTGCGCGCCGCCGGCCTCCGCATGGCCCTGCTCTCCAATGCGCTCGGCCACGGCGTGGAGG
>CAIWHY010000300.1 GCA_903912585.1 uncultured Thermoleophilia bacterium
GCCGCATCGCCGGCCGGCGCAGCCCCGCCGGCCTACGCCCTCGACATGGGCTTCTCGCCGGTCAGCCCGCTCCACCTCGGGCCTGGCGTGAGCGACGCCATCGTCGAGTCCGCGCGCCTCGGGATGGCGGTGCAGTTGCTGACGAATCCCGTCGCCGGCACCACTGCTCCGGCGTCGATGGCCGGCGCGCTGGCGCAGCAGGACGCCGAGGTGCTCGCCGGCGTCGTGCTCGTACAAGCCGCCGCGCCGGGCGCGCCCTGCAGCTACGGCGCCCGCCTCTCGGCGGCCGACCCGCGCACCGGCACGCTGCTCTGCGGCGCCGGCCAGTGGGCGCTCGCCTCCGCCGGCGCGACGCTGCTCGCGCGCCGGCACGGCCTCGCCTGCGACTGCTACGGCCCGGACACCTCCGCGAAGCTGCTCGACATGCAGGCCGGCTACCAGCAGGCGATCCCCACGCTCGCCGGCGCCTTCGCGCGGCCGCGCTTCCTGTCCGGCATCGGCGCCTGGGGCGACACAACGACGTGCCTCGAGTTGCTGGTGATCGACGACGCGATCTTCCGCGCGGCGCTGGCGGCCCTGGAGCCGCCGGCGTGGGACGCGGACGCCCTCGACGTCGACGCCATCGTCGAGGGCGTGACCGGCGCCACGGGTCACCTCGGCACCCGCCACACGCGGCGCTGGCTGCGGCGCATCCAGGCCGCCGACGACCTGAGCTACCGCGGCGGCGGCGACGAGTGGGCCGCCGCGGGGCGCCCGGATCTCGTGGACCGCGCCCGGGCGCGCGTGGCGGAGTTGGTCGCGCGCCCGCCGCTGGGTCTGCCCGCCGACGTCGAGGCAGAGTTGTGCCGCCTCATCGACGCCGCGGCGGCACAGTGCGGCATCAGCGGCCACCCGGATCCGCGTCGCCTGCTGGCCGAGGCGCAGGCCCCGGCGTAGCCGCGTCCGGCGGCTCGCGTCCCTATAGCGCCTGCTCCGGCCGTTCGCCGCGCAGTTCGCCGCGCAGTATCACGGACGCCTCTTCGCCGGTCTCCACGCGTCCCTGCCCGGTCCCGCTCCGGCGCAGCAGGGGGAACAGCGCCGCTCCAAGCAGCCCTGCCGCGGCGATGAGGGCGAACGCGCCCCGGCCGCCCAGCCGCGCCAGCGCCCAGCCGCCGAGCAGCGGCCCGAGCGCGTACCCGCCCATGTACACCAGCGTCCACATGCCCATGTAGCGGCCGCGCAGGTCCGCGGGCGACAGGTTCGAGACCACCGTGGTCGAGATGGGGATGAGCAGCACGATGCCGAGGCAGATGAGGAGCATGCACGCGTAGGTGACGGGGTACGGGACGAAGGCCGCGGCGCCCACCCCGACGCCGATGAGGATCGCCGACAGCGACATGAGCCACATGTGGTCGTACTTGCCGCAGAGCCTTATGACCGGATACTGCAGCGTCGCCATGGCGACGCCGTACACGACCATGAGCAGCGCCCACTGCTGCGCCGAGACGCCGTGCAGATCACCCAGCATGATCGGCATGGTCACCCAGATCTGGCCGAAGCCGAAGAGCGGCAGCAGTGCGACCAGGCAGAACGCGACCATGCGCCGGTCGCGCAGCACGAGGCCGTAGCCCCCGAACGCCGCGGCCATGGACAGGCGCTTGGTCGCCGGCGGCCGTGTCTCTCGAAAAAGCGTCAGGACGAAGACCAGGCAGAGAAAGCACACCGCGCCGGCGGCGAGGAACGGCAGGCGGAACGTGGGGTCCAGGGCGATCAGCGGGGCGGCCGCAAGCGGCCCCAGGGTGATGCCCGCGTTGAGCGCCACGCGCGAGATGCTGAACGCCTCGGCGCGACGGGAGAGAGGGGTGAGGTCGGCGATCATCGCGTTGCTCGCGGTGATGAACTGGGCCCAGCCGAACGCCGCCTCGAAGGCGATCAGCGCCACGACGAGCCAGAGCTGATGGGTGAGGCCCAGGCCGACGTAGAGCGTCATGCTCCCGGCGATGCCCACGGCGAGCACTGGGCGGCGCCCGTAGCGGTCGCAGAGCGCCCCGCCCACCACCTGGAGCGGCAGCGTCGCGAGCATGGTGATCCCGACGATCAGGCCGATCGCGGTGACCGACACGCCGAGGACGTCGCGCATGTAGATCGTCTCGAACGGATAGCACATCTCGACGCCGATGAGGTAGATGAAGGTGCCGGCGGCGAGCAGCCAGAACTGGCGCGGCAGCGTCCTCAGTTCGGCGGCGATCCGCGATGTGCGACCGGGTGGCACGGAGCGTCCCCTCTCATCGGCGCGTGCCCGCCCATGCTATCGGGCGTCGTCGCCTCGGGCGACCTGCCGGGAGCCGCCGCCGTGAGGCGACACGCGGGCGCCGCCGCGCGGCGACACGGGGGCGACATCCGCGCGGCGAGGCGGCCGAAGGTTCCGCGGGGATGCGCCCGGGTACCACTGCCTCAACGCCAGCGACCCGAGGAGCCACCATGCCTGCCCAGCCTCGCGCTGTGGAGCGCGTCATCGATCCGACGCCGGTCATCGAGGGCGCCGGCGTCCGCCTGCGGCGCAGCATCGCCACGGCCACGCTCGACTACCTCGATCCCTTCCTGCTGCTCGACAACTTCGAGTCGAGCGACCCGGACGACTACCTGGCCGGGTTCCCGTGGCATCCCCACCGCGGCATCGAGACGGTGACCTACATGCTCGCCGGCGAGGTCGACCACCGCGACAGCATCGGCAACGCGGGCGCCATCGGCGCCGGCGACGTCCAGTGGATGACCGCCGGCGGCGGCATCATGCACGAGGAGATGCCGCGCCCGGACGGCAGCGGCCTCATGGGCGGCTTCCAGCTGTGGGTGAACCTCCCGGCGGAGCTCAAGATGACGCAGCCGCGGTACCAGGACCTGCGCGCCGCCCGGATCCCGGAGGTGAAGCGCGACGACGGCACGGTGATCCGCGTCGTCGCGGGCGAGGTCGACGGCGTCGGCGGCGCGGTCACGCAGATCTACGCCGAACCGGAGTACCTCGACGTCTCACTTGCCGCCGGCGCCCGCTTCGTCCAGCCGGTCCCGCGCGGGCACTCGGCCTTCGCGTACGCGTTCCGCGGCGAAGGCCGGTTCGGCGTCGGCGGCGACTTCGGCCGCCGGGGCGACCTCGACGGCGCCTTGCTGCGGGCGCCGCAGCTCGCGGTGTTCGGCGACGGCGACGAGGTGCGCGTGGAGGCCGGCGACGGCGCAGTGCGCTTCCTGCTCGTGAGCGGCAGGCCGCTGGGCGAGCCCATCGCCCGCTACGGCCCGTTCGTCATGAACACGCGCGAGGAGCTCCAGCTCGCCCTGCAGGACCTGCAGAACGACAGGTTCGTGTGGCGCGACGACCCCGAGTGGGCGCGCACGCGGCGCACCTGGTCGCCGGAGACGTTCAGCCGCTGAGTCGGCGCGAGCAGCAGGGCGCGGCCTCGCCGCGCCCTGCTCGAGTCGCCGGCGGATCCCCGTCCGCCAGCACCGCTTCTACCGGCACCGCTGGCGGATTCGGCCCCGCCCGCACCGTCCTGGCTCACGTGGGGAAGTGGCTCCGCCAGAACGTCGTGTCGTTCTCGCTGCTCAGCTTCACGTGCCGCGGCTTGTCGCCCTTGCGGTCGGCGTCACGCTCCAGGGCGATCTCCTCCACGGAGGTCGGCTTGCCCATGGCCATGCCGCCCTGCTCGGTGTACTCCCTGAAGATCAGAAGGTCGTGGGTGATGTGCTGTTCGAGATCCGCGCGAGACGGCCCGAGCTCGTGGTCAGGTACTTCCAGCTGAAACGCCACCCTTGTGCCCGCGCCGTCCGGCGCGAACGTCACGTTGCCGCTGTCCACCGCGCTCACGCAGGCGAATTGATCGCACACGAGCCTGCGGTTTCCGTTGATGATCCAGTGGATGAAATGCTCCCAGGTCGCCTGCACTGCGGCCGGCGGCGCGTCTACTTCAAGCTCGCGTCTGATGATGGCCATGATGATCGCTCCGTTCCTCGATCCGTTCCTCGCCCCGGCGGCAGCGGAGGCTGGCTCCGCTCTCTGTCGCATATAGAGCGTACCCGAACACGAAAAACGGGGAACGTCGTGACGGAACGCACAAGGGCGGCGCGGCGGCGTGGCGGCTGCCTGTCGGGCTGCCTGCCGGGCCGCGACCCGCTCGCATCCGCGCTCAGACGGTCGTCACCACGATGCCGGCATCGGCGAGCGCCTGCAGTTCCGCGGCGGGCGCGGAGGCGTCGGTGATGAGCTCGTCGACGGCGTCCAGCGCGCAGATGCGCACGAAGGCGAGCTTGCCGACTTTCGACGCGTCGGCGACCACGACCACCCGACGCGCCCGGCTGATGAGGACCTCGTTGGTGTGCGCCTCGATGTCGTGGTAGGTGGTGAGTCCGCCGGCCACGCTGATACCGTCGACGCCGACGATGGCGAGGTCGAGGTTCATCCCGGAGAGGGCGGCCTCGGCGAGCGGCCCGACGAGCTCGTAGGACTCGCTGCGCGCCGTGCCGCCGGTGACGATGAGCTTGAGCTCGGGGCGCAGCGCCAGCTCCGCGGCGATGTTGAGGGCATTGGTCACGACGGTGATGTCCTGGCGGCCCGCCAGCTCTCTGGCGACCTCCGTGGTCGTCGTCCCGCCGGTGAGCCCGACGGACGCGATCTCGGCGCCCACGCGCGCCGCGGCCGCGAGCGCGATGCGCCGCTTCTCCTCGCGGTGGCGCCCTCCGCGATAGCGCAGCGGCAGCTCGTAGACCGTGCTGTTGGCGACGGCGCCACCGTGCGTGCGCGTGAGCAGCCGCTGCTCCTCCAGCGTCTGGAGGTCGCGGCGGATGGACGCCGTGGAGACGTCCAGCTTGGCGGCGATCTCCGCCACGCCTACGGCGCCGTTCGCGGACAGCTCCTCGAGGATGAGACTCATGCGTTCTTCCTGCCTCATGGCGGCATCGTACCACAGGCGCTGAACGTTTCTGCACGAATTCCCGGGTTTTCGCTCAGGAACCGTCAGTTCCAGGTGGCGCCTGGACCAGGCGGACCCCGCCGACGCCTGCGCCGAGGGCCGAACAAGCAGACATGTCGGAGGAGAGCCGCCTCGAGTTGTTGCTATTTGATTGAATCGGCCGTATTCTCTGCACAAATGAGCAAGACGACCGCAGAGATCGCGACACAACCTGAGTGCTGGCGACGCGCCGCGGCGCTGGCGACGGGCGCTGCGGCGGCGGGGCTCCTGCCCCCGGCGGGCGCCGAGCTCGCGGTCGTGGGCTGCGGCACTTCCTGGTTCATGGCTCAAGCGTTCGCCGCGTTGCGCGAGGCCACCGGGCAGGGCCGCACCGATGCGTTCCCGGCCTCGGAGTTCCCGGCGGCGCGCGAGTACCCGCACGTACTCGCGCTCTGCCGCTCCGGGACGACGACCGAGGTCGTCGCGCTTCTGAGCGGGCTGCCCGCCGGAACGCGGTCGGTCGTCGTGTGCGCCGTTGCCGGCTCGCCCGCCGTGCACGCTGCTCGACGCGCGATCCTCCTGGACTTCGCCGACGAGGAGTCGGTCGTCCAGACCAGGTTCGCGACGACCGCGCTGGCGCTGCTGCGCGCGGCGCTCGGCGAGGACGTCGAGCCGGCGGCGCGCGACGCGGAGCGTGCCCTTGCCGCGCCGCTGCCTCTCGACCCGGCGGCGCTCGAGCAGGTCACCTTCCTCGGAAGCGGCTGGACCTTGGGGCTCGCCAACGAGGCCGCCCTCAAGCTGCGCGAGGCCGCCCAGTTCTGGGCCGAGTCCCACCTCGCCATGGAGTACCGCCACGGCCCGATCAGCATCGCGGCGCCCGGCCGGGCCGTGTGGCCCTTCGGGCCGCTGCCGCCCGGCCTCGGCGACCAGATCCGCGCCACCGGCGCCAAGCTTGTGGACACGCACGACCTCGACCCGCTGGCGGCGCTCGTGCTGGCGCAGCGGTTCGCGGCGGCGGCGGCGGAATGCCGCGGCCTCGATCCGGACAGTCCCCGCAGCCTCACCCGCTCGGTGATCCTGCTCCCACAGGAGGTGGAGACATGAAGCTCGCGTGCACTCCGGAGCGCGTCGGTGTCCGCGGCGCAGCCACGCTGGTCCTGCTGGCCGCGACGATCGTCGCCGTGATCCTCGCCGCCCTGCTGGCGGCGTGCGGCGGCTCGACCTCGACCGCGACGAGCGTGTCGCCAGGCGGCAGCGGCACGGTGACGCTCTGGCACGGCGACATCGACGTGGAGCGCGCGGCGCTCGAGAGCATGGCCGCGCAGTACAACGGGACGAAGCCTCCTTGGAAGGTGCAGACCGTGTTCTCGGGCAACAGCGACTATGCCCTGCAGAAACTTCTCACGGCGATGGCCGGCGGCAAAGCTCCCGACATGATGTACCAGTACGGCTCGTCGCTGCCCAATCTCGCGCGTTCGCCCAAGATCGTGACTATAGGGGACTTGATCGCGAAGACGCCGGGCTACGACTGGAACGACTTCTACCCGGCGGCGCGCCTCGCCTGCACCGTCAACGGCAAGATCAAGGCCGTGCCGTCGCTGATCGACAACCTCTGCCTGGTCTACAACAAGAAGCTCTTCGACCAGGCCGGCGTGAGCTACCCGACGGCGCAGTGGACCTGGGCGGACTTCCGCGCCGCCGCCAGGAAGCTCACCGACGCCTCGAAGAAGCAGTACGGCTGGGCCTACGTCGCCGACGGCAGCGAGGACAGCGTGTGGCGCTACCTGGCCACGCTGTGGCAGGCGAACGGCGATCTGCTCAACGCCGACAACACCAAGGCGGCCTTCGATTCGCCGGCCGGGCTTGCCTCGATGACCCTGCTGCACGATATGGCCGTGGTGGACAAGTCGGTCTACCTCGACACCGGCAACGGCAACTACCTCAATCTGTTCAACAGCGGCAAGGTCGCGATGCTGTGGACGGGCCCGTGGGACATGTCGTCGATCAACAAGGGGGTCGGCTACGGGGTCGACATCCTGCCCGCGGACGTGAGCCACGCGAGCATCGCCGGTCCGGACGTCTGGATCATGGTCGACAACGGCGCCGACCGCGTGCAGGGCGCGTGGAGCTTCCTGCAGTGGTTCACCTCGGCCGAGGGCCACCTCGAGTACGCCATCAAGACCGGCAACCTGCCGATCCGCGAGTCCGAGACCAAGCTCCCGGCGTACAAGCAGTACCTCACCAAGTACCCCTACGCCAAGGTGTTCGTAGACAATCTCAACAACGTGACCAAGGCGCGCCCCAACATCCCGCAGTACCCCAAGATCTCCATCGCTCTCGGGCAGGCGGTGCAGGGCGTGCTGCTCGGCAAGCTGCAGCCGCAGCAGGCGCTCGACCAGGCGAGCCAGCAGGTCGACGCGATCCTCTCGGCGCCCATGTGATGAGGGCTCCGGCGTCACGCAGGGGAGAGGCCGGCGCGTGAGCGCGCGGGACGCCGCTGCGACCGCGCCGCGCGGCCGGCGCGCCGGCCGCTGGGACCGCCTGCTCGCCAGCGAGAGCACCACCGGCTGGCTCTTCGTCTCGCCGGCGGTGCTCGTGATCGGCCTCTTCGGCGTCGCCCCCATCATCTGGTCGGTGGTGCTGTCGTTCCAGAGCAACGACCTGGTGACGCCGGCGACGTGGGTCGGCCTCGCCAACTACAAGGCGCTGCTCAAGGACCCGATGTTCGCGGCCTCGGTGCGGCGCACGATCCTCTACACGGTGCTCTTCGTGCCCGTGGTCACGGTCGGCGCCCTGGCGCTCGCCGTGGCGCTCAACCGGCGGCTGCGCGGCATGCGTTTCTACCGCACCGCCGTGTTCGCGCCGGTCGTCACCTCCACCGTGGCCACGGCGATCATGTTCAACTGGCTGCTCGACCCGGACTTCGGCATCGTCAATGCGCTGCTCGTCAAGCTCGGCTTCTCCGCGCAGGGGTTCTTCCAGTCGCCCTCGCAGGCGCTCTACTGCATCGTCGTGATGACGGTGTGGGGCTGGCTGGGCTTCGCCGTCATCATCTTCCTGGCCGCCCTGCAGGGCGTGCCGCAGGAGCTCATGGAGGCGGCGGCGATCGACGGCGCCACGCGCTGGCGCGCCTTCCGCCGCGTGCAGCTGCCGATGCTCGGCCCCGCGACGCTGTTCCTCGTCATCTGGCTGAGCATCAACGCCCTGCAGCTCTTCGACGAGATCTACGTCACCACGCGCGGCGGGCCTCTGAGCGCCACGACCGTGGTCGTCTACTACCTCTACCAGCAGGCCTTCCAGGTCTTCCAGGCCGGCTACGCCACGGCGATCGCCTACGTGCTCTTCGTCGGCATCCTGCTGCTCACCGTCGTGCAGCTCCTCATCGGGCGCCGGTTCGTCCACTACCGCTCGTGAGCGCGATGCCCGGCATCCGCGGACGCAGATGAGCTTCGTCGCCGCGGAGCGCGCGGACGCGCTCGAGGGCGCCGGCCTCGCCGCCCTGCCGGAGCCGGCGGGCCACCACCGTCGTCATCCCAGCTGGTGGCACCTGCTCCTGCTGCCGGTGGCGCTGCTCATGATCTTCCCGTTCGTCTGGCTCGTGATCACGAGCGCGTCCACGCTTGCCGAGACGCGCGTGTTCCCGCCGGCGCTGCCCGCCGGCTTCCCGCTGACGTGGATCCAGAACATGGTCCACAACTACAGCGCGGCGTGGACACAGGCGCCCTTCGGCCGCTGGGCCCTCAACACGACCATCGTCACGACGGTGGTCGTGATCGGGAACCTCGTCTTCTGCAGCCTCGCCGGCTACGCGCTGGCGCGGCTGCGCTTCTTCGGCCGCACCGCCCTCTTCCTCGTCATCCTCGCGACGCTGATGGTGCCGTTCCAGGTCGTGATGATCCCCGTGCTCCTGATCTGCAAGCAGCTCGGCATCGTCGACACGCTGACCGCGCTCGTGGCCCCCAACCTGGTCACGCCGTTCGGCATCTTCCTGCTGCGCCAGTTCTTCAAGACGTTGCCGGTGGAGATCGAAGAGGCGGCGCGCATCGACGGCGCCACGCGCCTCGGCACGCTCGTCAAGGTGCTTCTTCCCTCGATGGCCGCGCCGCTCGCCACGGTGGGCATCATGACCATGCTGTGGAGCTGGAACGACTTCCTCTGGCCGCTCATCGCCATCACCTCGCAGGGCAACATGACGCTGCAGCTGGGCCTCTCGAGCTTCGTCGGCTCGCACACCACCAACTGGCCGGTGCTCATGGCCGGCACGGTGATGACGCAGGTGCCCATGCTGCTGATCTTCCTGGTCGCGCAGCGCTGGTTCGTGCAGTCCTTCGCGTCGTCCGGAGTGAAAGGGTAGGGTGCCGCGGTGGCCCAGGTGATCCTCGAGAGGGTGCGCAAGGAGTTCCCCGGCAAGCCGCCGATGGTGGCCCTCGAAGGGCTCGACCTCACGATCGCCGACGGCGAGCTGCTGATCCTCGTCGGGCCGTCGGGCTGCGGCAAGACCACGGCGCTGCGCTGCGTCGCCGGCCTCGAACAGCCCACCTCGGGGCGCGTCGTCATCGGCGAGCGCGAGGTGCACGACCTGCCCTCGCGCAAGCGCGACGTGGCGATGGTGTTCCAGAACTACGCGCTCTACCCGCACCTCACCGTCTACGGCAACCTCGCCTTCGGCCTCAAGGAGCACCACGTGCCCAAGGCCGACGCCGACCGCCGCGTGCGCGACATGGCGCACGTGCTCGGCATCGAGAAGCTGCTGGACCGCCGCCCGGCGCAGCTGAGCGGCGGCCAGAGCCAGCGCGTGGCCATGGGCCGCGCCCTCGTGCGCGAGCCGCAGGTCTTCCTGCTCGACGAGCCGCTGAGCAACCTCGATGCGAAGCTGCGCGGCCAGATGCGCGGCGAGATCCTCGAGCTCCAGCGCCGGGTCGGCGTGACGAGCCTGTACGTGACGCACGACCAGGCCGAGGCGATGACCCTCGGCGACCGCATCGCGGTGCTCAACGCCGGCGTGCTACAGCAGCTCGGGCCGCCCGAGGAAGTCTTCCGGCGGCCACGCAACCTCTTCGTGGCGGCGTTCATGGGGACGCCGTCGATGAACCTGCTGCGCGGCACGCTGCAGGACGGCGTCGTGCGCGCCGGCGACCTGACCCTGCGCGTCGCCGGCGCCGCGGACGGCGCCGTCATCGTGGGGTTCCGGCCGGAGGCGCTGCTGCCGGCGCAGCAGGGCGCCGGCCTGCCGCAGCTGCAGATGAGCGTGGAGGTGGTCGAGGAGCTCGGCAACGAGACGCTGATCTACGGGGATGTGCCGGGAGAGATCGCCACCGTCGAGATCGACTCCGCGCTGCCGGCGCCGCTGCCCGGCGCTCGTGCCCGGGTCTGCGCCCGGCTGAGCGGGTTCACGGACGTGCGCCCGGGCGAGACGGTCCCGCTGGCGCTGCGCCTCGACCGCGTGCACCTGTTCGCAGCGGCCGGC
>CAIWHY010000301.1 GCA_903912585.1 uncultured Thermoleophilia bacterium
CGTCGCGCGCCTGCAGGCCCTCGGCCTGTCGCCGCACGTGCAGAGCGCCGGCGTGGTCTCGTCGGAGGACGGCCGTGTCGCCGGCACCGTGAACAACGTCCTGGCGCGTCTGCCGGGAACGCGCCCGACGCGGACCGTGCTCCTCGTCGCCCACTACGATTCGGTCGCCGTCGCCCCCGGCGCCGCCGACGATGGTGGCGGGGTCGCGACGCTGCTCGAGACGGCGCGCGCGCTGGCCGCCGGCCCTCCGCTGAGCAACGACGTCGTCTTCCTGTTCACCGACGGCGAGGAGAAGGGGCTGCTCGGGGCGCGCGCCTTCCTGCGCGACGACCCCTGGGCCTACGGCGTCGGGGTCGTCCTCGCCTTCGACAGCCCCGGCTCGTCGTCGCCGGCGCTCATGTACGAGACGACAAGAGGCAACGGAGTGCTCGTGCGTACGCTTCTCGGCGCCGGGCCGCGCGTCTGGGCTTCGTCTCTGATGTACGAGGTCGCGCGGCGCCAGCCGGTGGAGACCGACTTTCGCCGCTTCGCCGCCGCCGGCGTCCCCGCGATGAGCTTCGGCGCCCTCGACGGCCCCGCGAACGACCATACCGGCTACGACGCGCTGCGCACCTTCCATCTCGCCAGTCTCCAGCACGAGGGCGACACGGCGCTGGCGCTGGCGCGCCGCTTTGGCGCCATGGACCTCTGGAGCCTGCACGCGCCCGATCGCGTCTACTTCGACGTCGTCGGCGGGTACGCGGTCTCCTACGGCACGTGGCTCGTCTGGCCGCTGCTCGGGGCCGCGGCGGCGCTCTTCGCCGCGGCCGTCGTCGTCGTCTGGCGCCGCCGCCGCATCACGCTGCGTGGCGCCGCCGCCTGCGTGCCCGCGTCGGCGCTCGTGCTCGGCGTCGCGCTCGCCGTCGTCGGCGTCGTCTGGGGAATGTACCGGCCGGCCTACGAGCAGCGCGTGTGGACCAACACCGGCGTCGTGGTCAGCGACTTCCACCGCCTGGGACTGGTGCTGCTCGCCGCCGCTGTCGTGGTGGCCGCGTACGGGCTGCTGCTGCGCCGCCTGAGCCCGTGGGACCTGGCCGCCGCGGCGCTCTTCTGGTGGCTCGCCGCCGCCGCGGTGCTGGCCGTCGCGATCCCGGGCACGGCCTACCTGCTCACGTGGCCGCTCGCCGCGGCCAGCCTCGGCTTCCTCCTGGCCGCGCTTCTCGGGGACCGCGTGCTGAGCTCCGCCTGGGTCCTCGTGCCTCTGGCCGGCGCGGCCCCCGGCGTCGTCCTGCTGAGCTCGGCCGGCTATCTGCTGCTCATGTCGGCCGGCCTCAAGACGATGGCCACCGTACTAGTCGTGTGGTTCGTCATCGGCCTGCTGCTGCTCCCGCTCGCCGTCGCGCGCCGCGGCCTGCGCGGCTGGCTGCCGGCCGGCCTCGCGGTCGCCGGCGCCGTGGTGCTCGTCGTCGGGGCGGCGAGCGCCGTCTACGACGCCGACCACCCCAAGTTCACCAGCGTCTACTACCGGCAGGACGACCGCGGCGTAGGCCGCTGGGAGACGATCGACCTCGTGAGCGTCTGGACGCACCAGTTCCTGCCGGACGTCGCCCGGTATCGCTACGGGACGGACTACTTCCCGGGCCTCGGCGAGCACACCACGATCTCGGCGCCGGCGACCGGCGACCATCTGCCGCCGCCCGAGATCCGCGTGCTTGCCGACGCGGCCAAGGGAGACCGGCGCACGGTGACGCTGCGCGTGCGTCCGCGGCGACCGGCGGCCGTCCTCAGCGTGCTGGAGGAGTCGGTCGTGGGGTCGCTCACCGCGAGCGTGGACGGGCGCCCGCTGCAGAGCCGGGACACGACGATCCTCGACGCCACGCCGGTGCGCTGGTACTTCGACTACTACGCGCCGCCAGCCCAGGGCGTCGTGCTCACGCTCCGCTGCCAGGCCGGGAGGCCGCTGACGCTGCGCGCCGTCGACTACAGCTACGGCCTGCCCGCGACGGCGGCCCGGGGCCACCCGCCGAGGCCGCCGGGCATCCTGCCCGGCTGGATCGGCGACGGCACGCTCGCCGAGAGCTCTCTCCGCCTGCCGGCGGCGGCAGGCGCGTCCGGCGCGGCGCGGTAGTCGAAGCCGCGCGCCGGGCTAGAGGCGCAGCACCAGCTTGCGCACGTCCGGCTCGTCGCCGGGGCGCACGTCGAACCCGAGGCTCTCGGCAAAGCGCGTCATGCCCGGGTTGGCGGCCAGCACGTGCCCGCTGATCTCGCGCACGTGCCGGTCGCGGGCAGCATGGATGAGCGCGTCCATGAGCTTGCTGCCGATGCCCTTGCGCTGGTACTCGTCGCGCACGAGGATGGCGAACTCGCCTTCCTCCGCATTGGCGGTCTCGATGCTGAGCCGGGCGACGCCGAGCATGGCGTTCTTCTTCTTGCCCTTGCCCTCGCGGATGGCGGCGAGGGCGATCTCGCGGTCGTAGTCGATGTGGCAGTAGCGCACCAGCATCGACTTGGTGACTTCGCTCACCGGTCCGAAGAAGCGGTACTCGGCCGTGGTCGGCGAGAGCGACTCGATCATCTCCGCCCAAAGAGGCTCGTCCTCCGGCTTGATGGCGCGGATGGCCACCTTCTCGCCGTCCATGGGCACGTCCCAGTGGTACTTGCTGGGATACATGGAGATCATGAGGTGCGCGCCGGGGAGGACGATCTTGCGCACGTCCTTCGGCTCGATGACGATGCGCGCGTCGAGTGCGCAGATGCCGTCCGGGCGCACCTGCAGCGGGTTGACGTCCATCTCGACGATCTCGGGGAAGTCGACCAGCAGGTAGCTGACCTTGACCATCGCCTGCTCCAGAGCGGTCATGTCCACCGGCTCCTTGCCGCGGTAGCCCTCGAGGAGCCGCGACACCTTGGTGCTCTGGATCATGGAGCGCGCCAGGGCCTGGTTGAGCGGCGGGAAGTCCACGGCCACGTCGCGATAGAGCTCCACGCCGGTGCCGCCCATCCCGAACATCAGCGCCGGCCCGAAGGTGGCGTCCTTCTTGGAGCCGATGATGACCTCGTAGCCGCCACGGCTCATCGCCTGGACGGCGACGCCGATGATGCGCGCGTCCGGCACCTGCGCCTGGACGCGCTCGGTGATCTTGACGAACTGGTTGGCGGCCTCAGGGGTGGAGCGCACGTTGAGGGCGATGCCGCCGACGTCGCTCTTGTGCGTGATGTCGTGGCTGAGGATCTTGATGGCCACCGGGAAGCCGATCTCCTCGGCCGCCTTGGAGCACTCCTCCGCGGTGGTGGCGACCATCGTCCGGACCGCGGGGATCTGGTAGGCGTCGAGCACCGACTTGGCCTCCACCTCGCTGAGGATGGAGCGCCCGTCGCGGGCGACCTCGATGAACGTCTTCTTGACGGCATCGCGGTCCGGCGAGAAGTCCGGCAGGATGTCGGCCGGCGTCTCGTAGAGGTTCGCGAGGTTGCGCGTGTACTGGTACATGTACATGTAGGCGCGCACCGCGTCCTCGGGAGTGTCGAACGTGGGCACGTGCGCGTTGCGGAAGATCTGCACGCCCTCGGCGACCTTGATCTCGCCCATGAAGGACGTGAGCAGCGGCTTGAGCTGATGCGTGCGCGACACCTCGACCAGGGCCTGGGCGGTCGCCGTGGGGTCGCTCATCGCCTGCGGCGTGAGGATGGCGAGCACGCCGTCGCAGTTGGGGTCGTCGATGAGCGCCTGCGCCGCGGTGGCGTAGCGCGCAGCGTCGGCGTCTCCGGCCACGTCCACAGGGTTGCCCCGCGCGGCGAAGCCGGGAAGAGCGGCCTCCAGCTTGGCGTCTGTCTCCGGCGTGAGCTCCGCGAGCTCGCCGCCGAGGGACAGGAGGCGGTCGCTGGCCATCACGCCCGGCCCGCCGGCGTTGGTGACGATGCCGAGGCGCGGGCCGCGCGGGCTCGAGACGCGGCTGAGCGCCTCGCTGGCGTCGAACAGGTCCTCGATCTCGTCGACGCGCACGACGCCGGCGCGGCGAAAGACGGCGCTGTAGAGCGTGTCGTCGCCGGCGAGGGCGCCTGTGTGGCTGGCGGCCGCGAGCGCGCTGCGCGCCGTGCGGCCGCTCTTGACCACGATGATCGGCTTGCTCTTGGCGAAGTGGCGCGCCGCGCTCATGAACTTGCGCGCGTCGGTGATCGACTCGATGTAGAGGATGATGCTGCTGGTGTGCGCGTCGGCGCCGAAGTAGTCGATGAGGTCGCCGAAGTCCACGTCGGCCATGGAGCCGACGCTCACGAAGGCGGAGAAGCCGACCTGGTTGGCGGCGGCCCAGTCGAGGATGGCGGTGCCCAGGGCGCCGGACTGGCTGAAGAAGGCGACGCGGCCGGCTGGCGGGATCACGTGCGCGAAGGTCGCGTTGAGGTTCACCGACGGGCGGATGAAGCCGAGGCAGTTGGGTCCGACGATGCGCACGCCGTATGACTCGGCGGCGGCGACGATCTCTTCCTCGAGCTTGCGGCCCTTCGTCCCGACCTCCTTGAAGCCGGACGACACGATCACGGCGCCGGCCACTCCGGCCTCGCCGCACTCGTGCATCGTCTCGAGCACGGCCTTCGCCGGCACGGCGATGATCGCCAGGTCGATCTTGCGCGGCACCTGGCTGATGCTGGCGTAGGCCTGGATGCCCTGCACCGACTGCGCCGAGACGTTGACCGGGTACACGATGCCTTCGTACTCGGCGCCGATCAGGTTGCGCAGCAGGATGTAGCCGACCGACCCCTTCTTGTTGGACGCGCCGATCACGGCGATGCTCTTGGGGTCGAAGAGCTTATCCAGGTTCCGCGTACTCATGGCGCTCGTCCCATCTTTCGTGGTTGCTCTGTTCCGCCGCTTGCACCGCGTCCACGACGAGCTGGCGTGCCGACTCGTGGGTGAGCCCCGCGCGCGTGCCGGGCCTCGACGGTGAGTACGCCCAGCACGAAAGTGAGTCCGGCGCGGGACTCCTCGCCTACTCTATGTCACCGGGCTCGCCGCTTCACCCGCCTCCGGTGGGCGCGGCGGGGACGCGCTCGGCTCGGGCCGCGCTCGGGCTGAGCTTCGGCCGCGCTTCGGCACACTCGGCCGCACGAGGGCCGCGCGCGCAGACCTCGCGCCCGCCGCGTCGGCGTTTTCGCGCCCGCCGTCGCGGGAACGACCCGTCGAAGAACCCGTACCGGGAGGTGCCCGCGTGACCGATCCCCTCTATGCCCAGCGCTACCGGCTGGTGGAGGCGCTGCCGCCCGGCAGGGCGCTCGCCGTCCATCGCGCCCTCGACTCGCAGGGCCGCACCGTGCGCATCACCGTCGTGCGGCCCTACGACGCCGACGCGTTCCAGCGCCAGATGGGCGCCGTCGCCGCGGCGCGGCACCTCGATCTGCCGGCGGTGTTCGACGTCGGCCGCGACGGCTCCGACTGCTACGTGGTCACCGAGGACATCGAGGGCGGCGACGCGCTCGCCCTGGTCGCCCGCGGCGCACTCCTGGTGAGCGACGCCAGCATGATCGGGGCGCAGGCGGCCGCGGGCCTGGCGGCCTTGCATGCCCAAGGCGTCGTCCACGGCGGCATCGGGCCGGAGCAGGTCGTGCGCTCCGCCGACGGCACCGTCAAGCTCACCGGAGCCGGGCTTGCCGGCGGGTACCCTCAGACCGACCTGCGGCCGGGCGCCCCGGCCGCCGGGGCGCGGTACCTCAGCCCCGAGGAGGCCCAGGGGAAGGCCGCCGAGCCGGCCTCCGACGTCTACCGGCTCGGCCTCGTCCTGTACCTCATGCTCACCGGCTCGGCCGTCTTCGACGGCCCCGACGCGCGTACCGTGGCGCAGGAGCACATCGACGGCGTCGTGCAGCCGCCTCAACTGCGCAACCCCGACGTGCCGCCGGCGATCGCCCAGGTCGTCCTGCGCACGCTCGACAAGGATCCCATGCGCCGCGGCTCCGCCGCACAGCTTCAGGCCGACCTCTCGTCCATCCTCGGCTCCGCTCAGGTCGACACGGCGCCGCCTCCGCAGAGGCCCAAGAACCGCGGCTGGATCTGGGCTGTGGGCGTGCTCCTCATCGTCGCCATCGCCGCCCTCGCCGCGCTCTGGGCCGGCGGCGTCTTCAAGAGCGAAACGCCGGCGAAGCCGGACGTAGCCGTGCCCAGCGTCGTCGGCATGACGCAGAGCGGGGCCACCAACACGCTGCTCGTCGCCAAGCTCGCCGTGGGCAAGGTCACGGAAGTGCAGACGGTCAACGCGCCGGGCGGCTCGGTCGTGGCGCAGGATCCGGCCGCCAGCTCCAAGGTGCCCGAGGGCACCAAGGTGGCGCTGACGGTCGTCGCGACGGCGTCGCCGAGCCCGACGCCGAGCCCGACGGCGAGCACCTCGCCGGTGCCCGGCGTGGTCGGCCAGTCCCAGGCGACGGCGCAGACGCAGCTCATCGGCGCCGGCTTCGTGGTCGTCGTCAGCCGTGCGGCCAGCACGTCCGTGCCCAGCGGCGACGTGATCTCGCAGACGCCGTCCGGCGGGGTCGTCGCCACGGCGGGGACGACGGTGACCATCGTCGTGTCCACCGGCGCGGCCACGGCGTCGCCGACGGCGAGCGCGACGCCTTGAGAGGGCGCTGACCGCGCCTCACGCGCGGGCGGGCGCTCCGCTCCCGCCCCGTACGCAGAGAGGGCGGGTGGCCCTGCGGCCGCCCGCCCTCTCGAGCGTACGTCTAGCTGAGTCCGCCGGGTGCTACTGGCGGTTCTCCTTGAGATCGTCGACGACGGCCGGATCGGCCAGCGTGGACGTGTCGCCCAGGGAGTCGAACTCGCCCTCGGCGATCTTGCGCAGGATGCGCCGCATGATCTTGCCGGAGCGGGTCTTCGGCAGGCCGGTCGCGAACTGCATCTTGTCCGGCGTCGCGATCGGGCCGACGACCTTGCGCACGTGCACGACGAGCTCCTTCTTGAGGTCGTCGCTCGGCTCCACGCCTTCGTTGAGCGTCACATAGGCGTAGATGCCGGTGCCCTTGATCTGGTGCGGGAAACCGACCACGGCGGCTTCGGCGACCTTCGGGCTGGCCACGAGCGCGGCCTCCACGTCCGAGGTGCCGATGCGGTGGCCGGAGACGTTGAGCACGTCGTCGATGCGGCCCTTGAGCCAGAAGTCGCCGTCGGCGTCGATGGCGGCGCCGTCACCGGTGGTGAACACGCCCTTGAACATCGAGAAGTAGACTTCCTTGAAGCGCTTGCCCTCTTCGTCGCCCCACGTGCCGCGGATCATGCCGGGCCAGGGAGCGGTGATGACGAGGTGGCCGGACTCGCCGACGTCGGCATCCGAGCCGTCGTCCTTGACGACCTTCGCCTGCACGCCGAAGAACGGCTTGCCGGCGGAGCCGGGCTTGAGGGTGGACGCGCCCGGCAGCGGCGTGATCATGAGGCCGCCGGTCTCGGTCTGCCACCATGTGTCGCACAGCGGGATGCGGCTCTTGCCGATCTTCTCGTAGTACCAGAGCCAGCTGATGGGGTCGATAGGCTCGCCCACGGAGCCGATGACCCGCAGCGAGGGCATGTCGTGCTTCTCGGCCCACTCGGCGCCCTGGCCCATGAGGCTGCGGATGACGGTAGGAGCGGTGTAGATGGTCGTGGTCTTGTGCTTCTCCACGACCTGCCAGTAGCGGTCCGGCTCCGGGTAGGTCGGCAGGCCCTCGAACAGCACGCTGGTGGCGCCGTTCGCGAGGGGGCCGTACACGAGGAAGCTGTGCCCGGTGATCCAGCCGATGTCGGCGGTGCAGAAGTGGACGTCGTCGTCGTGCAGGTTGAAGACGTACTTCGCCGAGTCGTGCGCGTAGAGGAGGTAGCCGCCGGTGCTGTGCAGCACGCCCTTGGGGGTGCCGGTGGAACCGGAGGTGTAGAGGATGAAGAGCGGGTGCTCGGCGTCGACCGGCACCGGCGCGCACTCGGCCGTGATGTCGGGGGCGACCATCTCGTCGTGGTACCAGACGTCGCGGCCCTCGGTCATCGGCACGTCGCCGTCGACGCGCTTGATGACGATGACCTTCTCGACCGTCGTCTCGCCGGCGATGGCGATGTCGGCGTTGGTCTTGCTGGCGGTGTTCTTCTTGCCGCGCCAGCCCTTGTCGGCGCAGACGAGCACCTTGGCGCCGCAATTGTCGATGCGGGACTTGAGGGCCTCGGCGCTGAAGCCGCCGAACACCATCATGTGGATGGCGCCGATGCGCGCGCAGGCGAGCATGACGACCGGCAGCTCGCCGATCATCGGCAGGTAGAGGGCGACGCGGTCACCCTTCTTCACGCCGTGCTTCTTGAGCACGTTCGCGAACCGGCACACGTCGTCGAGGAGCTCCTTGTACGTCCTCGTGTACGTGTCGCCGGGGTCGCCCTCGAAGATGATGGCGGCCTTGTCGCCCTTGCCGGCCTCTACGTGCCGGTCGAGGCAGTTGTAGCTCGCGTTGAGCTCGCCGCCCTGGAACCACTTGATGCTCGGCGTGGGGTCGAAGCTCCACTCGAGCACGGTGTCCCACGGCTTCGTCCAGACCAGCGCGTCCTTGGCGCGGTCGGCCCAGTATCCCTCAGGGTCCTCGATGGAACGCTTGTACGCGGCCTCGTACTCGGCCTCGCTCTTGAAATAGGCGTTCTTCGAGAACTCGGGCGACGGTGGGAAAAGCTTCGGTTCGTCAGCCACCCTGTTCACCTCCCATGGACCTTTCAGTGGTCCCATTGCTTGACTGAGTTCCCGTGCCGGTGCCCGGGTCGTGACGCACGGGGGGCTCGTCCGCGGCCGGCGGTCTACCAGGAGCTCCGCACGGCTGGACCTGCCAGCGAGGTGTCCACAGTCGTCGCTCCGGTGCGCCCTTTGGTCCTGGACCATGCGGGCTGGACGACGGCAACGCACACCTTGCTCCTTGGGCTGGGCCAATCGCTGACACTAGAGAGGTGGGGGGTGAAAAGCAAGCTCGGCGGCGCCGGTTCATCGGGTTGGATGAACGAGCCCGCGGAGGGTGGCAGAAAGGGAAGGGTGGTGGGCGATGTTGGGCTTGAACCAACGACCTCCCGCGTGTGAGGCGGGCGCTCTCCCACTGAGCTAATCGCCCACGGGCGCGAGGTGGGCGGCGCCGGCGCGCTCCCGCGGGAGGCCAGAGGATACCACAGCGGCCGGAGCGGGGAAAACGTCCGGCACGGACGTCCCGGAGCTCATCCGCAGAGGCCGGCGCGCTCTCGGGCTTGGCGCCGCCGCAGCTGTCAGACCAGGCCGCGTTCCTGCGCCAGTCCGCCGTCCTTCCAGTTCCACCACTTCGTGAGCTCGCCGTCGGCCTCCGGCTCGCCGGCGTAGTGGACCGCGCAGCGGAAGACGTAGAGCACGCAGCGGTCGACGTGCGCCCCGCTGATGCTCTCGAGCTCGTCGTAGAGACGGGCCGGGTCGCGGCCGCGCAGGTCGCCGACCCGGCGCACCCCGAGCCGCCGCAGGTCGCGCGCTATCGACGGCCCGACGCCGGGGATCGACTCGAGCCCGGATTCGTCGGCCGGCGTCGTCACGCGGCGCCGGCCTCCGCCTGCGGCTCTCCAAGCACCGCCTGCGTCGCCTCGGCCTTCGCCTGCGTCGCCTCGGCCTCCGCCTGCAGGGACTCCGCGCGCGCCTTCACCGCCGCCGCCATCTGCGCGAAGCCCTCCTGCGACGCCTTCATCACCTTGCCGAGGAACGGGAGCAGGATCCCGGTGACCTCTTCGTGCGTCGTGAAGCGCGCGCGCCCGTCGCCCAGCGGGTCGACGGACAGCGCGTGCCGGCCGTCGAAGAGGCCGGGCAGGAGCAGCCGGCCCTTCCAGCGGATGAGGCGGCCGGGCTGCAGGTCGAGCACCCTAGGCCTGAACGTCACGGCGCGCACGCCCGGCGCCACGATCCTCACTGCGAGGCGGGCGCCGGGCCGCTGCTCGCCCGCCGCGCGCACGATGAAGGGGTTCCATTCGGGGTAGCGCGCGAAGTCGCTGACGACCTGCCACACGCGCTCCGCGGGTGCGTCGATCTCGGTGGACGCGTCGAGGGTCTGCATTGGGCCTCCCTTGCCGTTGGCAGGCAAGCTACCCGGGCGCGCGGCGGCGGACACTTCCGGCCGGCCGCACGGGGCGCCGCCGCGCCCTGGATCGACGCCGCCTGCCTACACGACCTGCCGCGGGCCGCACGCCGCGAGGCGCGCGCGGCGCGCGCGCCAGTCGGGCATGACCTCTTCCACGCGCCGCCAGAACCGGGGCCCGTGATTGGGCTCGTGCAGGTGCGCCAGCTCGTGCACGACGACGTAGTCGATGAGGTCCGGCGAGAGGAGCACGAGCTCCCAGTGGAAGCTCACGCTGCGTGTGCGCGCTTCGCACACCCCCCAGCGGCGCTTGCCGAGGTCGCGCACGACGACGGCGTCCGGGGAGGCGCCGACGACCGGCGCGTAGCGTTGCACGTCGGCCTCGATGAGGGCTTGCGCGCGCGCCGTGTACCAGGCGACGGCCGCCGCGCGTGCCTCGCCGTCGAGGCCGCGGCTCAGCTCGAAGCGGCCGCGCCGAAGCGCGAACGGCGCGCCGGATCCGCTCGGCCGGTCGACCAGCGCGAGCGCGTAGCTGCGCCCCAGGTACGGCAGGCGCTCGCCGTCGACGAAGCGCTTGGGCGCCGGAGGCGGCCCGAGCGCTTCGAACTCGGCGAGCTTGCGCCGCACCCACGGGAGCTTCGCGCGCACGACGCTCTCGAGCTTCCGCGCCGGCACGCGGGCGGGCGCGAGGACGCGCAGCGTGCCGTCGCGGCCGACGGTCAGGCCGATCGTGCGCCGCCGCTTGCTCCAGCGCACGGCGAACGTGAGGTCGTCCATCGTCAGAGAGTCGATCGGGGCGGCGCGAAGTCTCACGCCGGCATCCTAGCTCATCGGGGCGCGCCGGACGCGCGACGCGCCCGCCGGCCGGGGAGCGGGCCGGGCGCCGGGCCGGGCACTCGGCCGGGGAGCCCGCGGCCGCCCGGCTCCGTACGCACGAAGGGCGGCCCCAAGGGGCCGCCCTTCGTGCACGCAAAGGCGCTGGTCCGCGTTACGCCTTGCGGACGTTGCTCGCCTGCATTTTGCCGTTCTGGCCCTGAGTGACGTCGAACGTGACCTTCTGGCCCTCGTCCAGGGTCTTGAAGCCCTCCTCCTGGATCTCGCGGAAGTGAACGAAGAGATCGTCACCATCCTCACGAGAAATGAAGCCATAGCCCTTAGCCGCGTTGAACCACTTGACGGTACCTTCTGCCATTTGACGCATCCTTTTCCGCTCCCGTCAGGGGAGCTTTAACGAAGCAACGTGACCGTCTGTTCGCCGCTAGCGATAAAGGCGGTGAAGCAAATGGTCACGCCGCCAAATCTCGAGCCACAACCTGACTCGTGGAGCCAGTGTAATGCAAAACGCAAGAAAAGTAACGCGCAATCTTGATTGCGAACCCGCGGAGCGCCGGCGCGAGTGCGTGGCCGCGCCCGCCGGCGCGCCTTCCGGGCGACTCTACCGAGCCTACCGCGGCCCCGAACACCGCCGGCCGCGGCCGAGTCGTGCATCGGTCGCGGCCCCGCCCCGGGACCTGCGGCCTGGCGGAACGTCCTCTGTGCGCTGGTGCCGTCGGGAGCTCCGGGCCACGGCTGCGCGCGTCCGCCGCGCACGGCTGCGCAACGCTCAGCGCCGCCGCAGCCAGATGCCGCCGCTGGGGTAGCCGCCCTCGAGGACCAGCGGCATGTGTTCGGCGAACCAGTCACGGTGGAAGTGCTCGAGAAACGTGTTGAACAGCACGATCTCGTAGGCAGTCGTGAGCTGCAGCAGGGCGCGGAGCACGTACGCCTCGTTGACGGCACAGCCGGTGGCGAGCCAGGCGGGCGGGTACTCGAACGGGAAGAAGACGTCGTGCACGTGCACGTGGACGCCTGAGGCGAGGCGAGGGAGCACCTCGTCGATCAGGTGCTGGACGTCAGACCCCGCTTTCACCACGTGGCTGCTGTCGATGAGGAGGATGTCGCCGGAGCGCAGTTCCTCGAACACCGACAGGGGCACGTCCTGCACCGGTCGTGCCACCAGGCGGCCCTCCAGCTCGGCGGCGGGGACGAGCTTCCGCAGCCTTTCGGGGTCCGGCTCGATGAACACGAAGTGCGTGCGCCCGCCGAGGAAGAGCTCGTCCACGTCGAGGGCCAGGGCGGAGCTGAAGCCGGCGCCCACCTCGACCACGCGCCGCGGCCGCAGGTGGCGGAGCAGCAGCGCAGAGCAGATCGCGTCGGCGTAGGTGAAGTAGAGGTTGTCGTAGTGATAGCGATGGCTGCCCGGCGCGGCCGCGAACGGCAGGTCGCCGTACAGCGGCAGCAGGCGCTCGAGGAGCTCGAGCTGCTGAGCCTCACGCAGGTCGATGCCCGGCAGCGTCCGGCCGGCGGCGTCGGCTCGGGCGCGGGCGCGCTCGACGTCCGCGGCCGACGGGATCGGCGAGTAGGGGTGGCCGGGGGGCACGTGCAGCGCGTGCGGGTCGCGCACGCTGCGCTCGGCGCGGGCGCGCC
>CAIWHY010000302.1 GCA_903912585.1 uncultured Thermoleophilia bacterium
CTTGAGGGGCGGATGTAGCCCACGGCTGTCCTGCGAGTCCGGCGCCGGCTATCGTGCCGGCGCCGGACTCGCGTAGCCCGGCCTGCGGACCGCGTCTGAAGTGCTGGACGGAACGCCTGCTGCCGGCAGGGTCGCGGGCAATCCGCAGCGGCCGGCCGCGCCGGCGACCCTCTGGCCCCGTCGCCGCGTGCGCACAGCTCCCTGGGGCGGAGCACTACCCTCGCGCGGCACGACAGCCCGGCTTCGCGGAACGATTCCCGCATCGGGGACTGAAATCGCGTCCACGATGCTGGACAAGGGCCGCTGGCGGTTGAAGCCGTTCCCGGTCGGGTGCAGGGTTGGGTCAGCCAGCGCGGGCGACCGCGTGCCCTGACAACCATCGCGAAGCGAGGCGGCATCGTGAACACACAGACAATGGCGGGACCGCGACCCGTGCGCGCTCCTCGCGGCACCGAGATCAGCTGCCGGGGCTGGCAGCAGGAGGCCGCCCTGCGCATGCTCATGAACAACCTCGACCCGGAGGTGGCGGAGCGCCCGGACGACCTCGTCGTCTACGGCGGCGCCGGCAAGGCGGTGCGCACCTGGGAGGCGTTCGACGTCATCTGCGCGACGCTGCGGCGCCTCAAGGACGACGAGACCCTGCTGGTGCAGTCGGGCAAGCCCGTGGGCGTGTTTCAGACGCACGACATGGCGCCGCGCGTGCTCATCGCCAACGCCAACCTCGTGGGCGACTGGGCCAACTGGGACGAGTTCCGCCGCCTCGACGCTCTCGGCCTCACCATGTACGGGCAGATGACCGCCGGCTCGTGGATCTACATCGGCACGCAGGGCATCCTCCAGGGCACCTATCAGACCTTCGCCGCCGCGGGCCAGAAGCACTACGGCGCCGACCTGGCCGGGCGCCTGGTGCTCACGGCCGGCTTGGGCGGCATGGGCGGCGCCCAGCCGCTCGCCGTCACCATGGCGGGCGGCGTCGCGCTCTGCGTCGAGGTCGACCCCACGCGCATCGCGCGCCGGCTCGAGACCGCCTACGTCGACGTCGCGACCGAATCGCTGGACGAGGCGCTCAGCCTCGCGGCCGAGGCGCAGAAGGCGCGCCGGCCGCTCTCCATCGCGCTCCTCGGCAACGCCGCCGACGTCTACCCCGAGTTCGTGCGCCGCGGCGTCGTGCCGGACCTCGTGACCGACCAGACGTCGGCACACGACACGCTCAACGGCTACGTGCCCAACGGCATGACGCTCGATGAGGCCGCCCGGCTGCGCGCCGCCGATCCGGGCGAGTACGTTCGCCGCACCGTCGAGAGCATCGTCGTGCACGTCGAGGCGATGGTCGCCCTGCAGAAGGCCGGCGCCAACGTGTTCGACTACGGCAACAACATCCGCGGGGTGGCGAAGGAGGCCGGCTACGCCGAGGCCTTCGCCTTCGAGGGCTTCGTGCCGCTGTACCTGCGGCCGCTGTTCTGCCGCGGCAACGGTCCGTTCCGCTGGGCGGCGCTCAGCGGCGACCCGCACGACATCGCCGTCACCGACGCCGCCCTCCTCGAGGCCTTCCCGGACAACGAGATGGTCACCCGCTGGCTCAAGATGGCGGCCGAGAAGGTCCACTTCCAGGGGCTGCCCTGCCGCATCTGCTGGCTCGAGTACGGCGAGCGCGCCAAGGCCGGCCTGATCTTCAACGACCTCGTGCGCACCGGCAAGGTCAAGGCGCCGATCGTGATCGGCCGCGACCACCTCGACTCGGGGTCGGTGGCGAGCCCGTACCGCGAGACCGAGAGCATGATGGACGGCAGCGACGCGATCGCCGACTGGCCGATCCTCAACGCGCTGCTCAACACGGCCGCCGGGGCCAGCTGGGTGAGCTTCCACCACGGCGGCGGCGTGGGCATCGGCAAGAGCCTCCACGCCGGCATGGTAGTGGTGGCGGACGGCACCGACATGATGGAAGAGCGTCTGCGCCGCGTGCTCACCACCGACCCGGGCACCGGCGTCATGCGCCACGCCGACGCCGGTTACCCGTCGGCGATCGAGAAGGCCCGCGAGGGCGGCATCGACCTGCCGATGGTGGACGCATGACCGCGGCGGCCAAGACCAGGCCGGCCAGCGAAGACTCCAAGGTCGCGGTCGACCTCGACCTCTGCAAGGCCTGCGGCATCTGCATAACGCTGTGCCCGGAGGACGTTTTCGACGCGGACGACCAGGCGATGCCGGTGATCGCGCGCCCGGACGCCTGCACGGCTTGCCTGCTCTGCGAGCTGCACTGCCCGGACTTCGCCATCGAGGTGCGGCGACCGGTGAAGAAGGCCGCCGGCAAGGCCGGAGCGACGCCCGCGGAGATCGACGAGGACCAGCCGGACAGGGTCATCGCAGTGGTGACCGGCAGGCGGCCGGCCGAGGACGACGACGAGCGGCCGGTCTCCGGCAGCGAGTGCGGCGTCCACGGCGGCGGGGAGGACTGACATGACGGCAGCACCAGTCCTCCTTCAGGGCAACGAAGCGGTCGCCGAAGGCGCGATCGCCGCCGGCGCCCGCTTCTTCGCCGGCTACCCGATCACGCCGTCCACCGAGATCGCCGAGACGCTGGCCAGGCGCCTGCCCGAAGTCGGCGGCAAGTTCATCCAGATGGAAGACGAGATCGCCAGCATCGCCGCCGTCTGCGGCGCCTCCCTGGCCGGCACCAAGTCGCTCACCGCCACGTCTGGCCCCGGCTTCTCGCTGATGCAGGAGATGATCGGCTTCGCCTCCATGGCGCAGATCCCCTGCGTGATCGTGGACGTCATGCGCGGCGGACCCTCCACGGGTCTGCCCACCGAGCCGTCGCAAGGCGACGTGATGCAGGCACGCTGGGGCACTCACGGCGAGCACTCGGTGATCGCTCTCGTCCCGAGCAGCGTGCTCGAGTGCTACACGCTGACGATCGAAGCATTCAATCTCTCGGAACAGTACCGCACGCCCGTGATCATCCTCTCCGACGCGCTCGTCGGCCACATGCGCGAGGCCGTCGTGCTGCCCGAGCCCGGCGAGCTGCGCGTCGCCGAGCGCGGCACCCCGGACTGCGAGCCCGAAGACTACGACACGGTGATGAGCGACCTCGACAACATCCTGCCGCGGCCGCCGCTCGGCTCGCCCTTCCGCGTGCACGTCACGGGACTCGTCTATAACCGCCGCAGCGGCGCCCCCGATACGGAGGCGCCGGAGATCGCCAGCGACCTGGGGCGTTACCTGCGCGAGAAGATCTACCACCACCGCGACGCCATCGTGCGCGTCGAGGAGATGGAGATGGCGGACGCCGAGGTCGCGATCTTCGCCTACGGCTCCGTCGCCCGCTCGGCGCGCGCCGTCGTCAAATGGGCGCGCGCCCAGGGCGCCAAGGTCGGGCTCGTGCGACCTATCACCCTGTGGCCCTTCCCTACCGCCGCGGTGGAGCACATGGCCGCCCAGGTGCACACCGTGATCGTCCCCGAGATGAACATCAAGCAGATGAGCTGGGAGGTCCAGGCCGCCGTCGGCGGCCGCGCCAAGGTCGTGGACTACGGGCGCGTGGACGGCAAGCTCATCACGCCCGCTGAGATCAAGGAGCTCGTCAAGCGCGAGTTCTACTATCACGATTGGAGGGACTCATGAGCGCCCTCGTCGACGAACAGAAGCTGGAGGCCGCGCCGCACGACGCAGAGTGCAAGCCGCCGCGCATCAAGCCGCACACCACGAGCGAGATCACGCCCTGGCTGCGCACGCCCAAGACGATCTGGTGCCCGGGGTGCTCCAACGGGACCATCACCCGGGCGCTCATCGACGCCGTCCTCGGCCTTCAGCTCGACCCCGAGAAGGTCGTGGTGGTCGCCGGCATCGGCTGCAGCGGGCGCATCGCGCAGTACCTCGAGTACAGCACGGTGCACACGGCGCACGGCCGCGCCCTCGCGGTGGCGACGGGCGTCAAGACCGCCGACCCGTCGCTGCACGTCATCGTCGCCATGGGCGACGGCGATTGCTCGGCGATCGGCGGCAACCACTTCATCCACGCCGCGCGCCGCAACATCGACGTCACGGCGCTCGTCTTCAACAACTCGATCTACGGCATGACCGGCGGGCAGATGAGCCCGACGACGCACATGGGCGACAAGTCGACGACGAGCGTGCGCGGCAACGTCGAAGCCGCTTTCGACCTCTCCGAACTGGCGCACGCCGCGGGAGCGACCTACGTCGCCCGCGGCACCGCCTGGGCGTACCGCCAGCTCGTCGACGTGATCGCCGGCGGCATCTCGCACACGGGGTTCTCGTTCGTCGAGACGATGGCCGTGTGCCCGGTGTACTACGGGCGCTTCAACCTCACGTCGGACCCAGCCGAGTTCCTCAAGAGCCAGAAGGAGCACGCCGTGCCGGTGGGCAAGTTCGAGGACGAATCGCGCCTCCGCGAGCGCTATCCCGTAGGCGTCCTGCACCACAGCGAGCGCGCCGAGTTCGTGGCGTCCCTGCAGGCCATGGGCGACAAGGCGCTGGAGGCCGCACATGGCTGACGCGATGAAGCCCAAGGGCCCGATGGAGATCCGCTTCTCGGGCTCGGGCGGGCAGGGCATCCTGCTCGCCGCCGCCATCATCGCCGAGGGCGCCACGGCGCAGGGCAAGCAGGTCGTGTCGACGCAGAGCTACGGGCCGGCCGCCCGCGGCGGCGCCTCCAAGGCCGAGGTGATCGTGTCCGACGAGGAGATCGACTACCCCGAGGTCGACGCACCGATGATCAATCTCTGCCTCTCACAGGCGGCCTACGGCAAGTACGCCGCCGACACCAGGCCCGGCGGACTGCTCCTCTACGATTCCGGGCTGGTCGAGCCGGACGACACCGTCGCCGGCTGCGAGCTCTGCGGCCTGCCGTTCACGCAGGCCGCGCTGGAACGCCTCGGCAAGAAGGTCGTCGCCAACATCGTCGCCGTGGGGGCCCTCGTCGAGGTCAGCGGCGTGCTGCCTGCCGACGCCGTCGAGCAGGCTGTCGTCAACCGCGTCCCGGAGCGCTTCCGGGAGCTCAACAGCGAAGCGTTCCGGCTCGGGCGCCGTCTGGCGGCCGAAGCACGGGACGGCACGCAGTCCTAGCCCGGGCGCGACCGCCGGTCACCGACGCGTTCGCCGAAGGGACGATCAATGGATCTGCTCGAGTATCAGGGTAAGGCGCTGTTCGCCGAGGCCGGTCTGCCGGTCCTCCGCTCGCGGCTCATCACCGGCGCCGATGAGGCCGGGCCGGCGGCACGCGAGCTCGGCTTCCCCGTCGCCGTCAAGGCACAGGTCAAGACCGGCGGCCGCGGCAAGGCCGGCGGC
>CAIWHY010000303.1 GCA_903912585.1 uncultured Thermoleophilia bacterium
GCCGATGCGGTCCTTGACGCTGCCGCCCGGGTTGAACGACTCCAGCTTGCCGACGACCGTGGCGCCGGAGCGCTCGGAGAGGCCGCGCAGCTTGACGAGCGGCGTGCCACCGATGAGCTCAGTGATGTTCTCGGCGATCTTCACTTGGGTCTCCTTTGGGGTCAGATCTGATACATGGGCTGGCCGGCGCGGAGCTGCCGTTCGCGCTCCGCGAGGTCGGCCACGCTGGTCGCGGCGAGCACGCCCTCGAAGGCCACGGACGCCTGCCGCCAGACGGCGGCAGCGCCGCAGAAGTCCTCGAGGTCGCACTCGCCCTCGGTACACGCGGCGACGCCGAGCGGGCCGTCGAGCGCGGTGACGACGTCGAGCACGCTCACCTGGTCCGGGCGGCGGGCGAAGGTGAACCCGCCGCCGGCGCCGCGGTGGCTGCGCAGCAGCCCGGCACGGCGGAGCGTCGCGAACAGCTGCTCCAGGAACTGCTCCGGCAGCTCGCGCTCCGACGCCAGATCCGCGACGCGCACCGGCCGAGGCTCGCCGCCGGTGCGGAGGTCGAGCTCCACGAGTGCCGTCAGCGCGTATCTGCTCTTGGACGAAACGTGCATCGGTCTCCGTTGGTCTTGGCAGGGCGTGCGGTCTGAATCTCGATGTACCCTATAAAACGTATCAACAATCACTCTGCAGGCGACCCGCTGAGGTATCAGGAAGGCTGTGGGATAATCGCAACACGACAAGCGGAGCGAGAGACGAGACGAGGGACGAGACGGACGATCACGCGACAGACGAGTTACGCGCCTACACGGGCGGCGAGCCGCGCGCCGACACGGGCGACCCGGCCGCGGCGGCGGTGATCGTGAGCCTGCCGGCGGCACTCACCTCCCCGGAAGCGCCGCTCGAGCTGTCGGTCGAGCCAGGGACGGTCGGGGAGGCGCTGCGTGCGGTCGCGGCGCAGGCGCCGCGGTTCGCGCAGCGCCTCTTCTACAAGGGCCGGCCGCTGGTCACGGTCGTGCTCAACGGCCGTCACCTGCCGCCGTCCGCTGCGCTCGCGACCGCGACGGCCGCCGGCGACCGCATCCAGCTCATGCCGCCGGTCGCCGGCGGCTGAGCCTCCCGCCGCCGGTCGCCTGCGGCCGGCGCGCGCGTCGCGTCGCCCGCGAGCGGGTACGGTGCCTCTGACTACCCAGGAGGATCGATCCCCGTGAGCCTGTGGTCCACCCGCGAGCGCCGCACCGAGCTGATGATGGCCTGCCTGCGCATCGTGATGGGCGTCGTCTTCCTCTCGGTGTGGGGCTACAACCTGCAGAAGGGCTACTACTCGCCGCACGGCTGGGCGCACTTCGTGGACCACTACGCGCGCACGACCACGTTCGGGCCGTACCGCTCGTTCCTCGACAGCGTGATGATCCCCAACGCCGCCATCGCCGCGCGCGGCCAGTTCCTCATGGAGCTCGTCGTCGGCAGCTGCCTCGTCCTCGGGCTGCTCACGCCGGTCGTGGGACTCCTCGGGACCGCGTTCCAGCTGAACCTGCTGATCGCCACGTCGGGCACCAGCGACTGGCCCGGCACCTACATCATCATGGCCGCGCTGCTGCTGGGGATCGCGCTCTCGCAGAGCGGCCGCACCATCGGGCTCGACGCGCTGCTCGCGCGGCGCCGGCCAAAGCCGCGCCTGCCGGTCTACTAGCCGGCGGGGCGGGGCCGGAAGCCGAGCAGCCGCAGGCGCACGAGGCACCACGTGATGTCGCGCACGGCGCCGAGCGTGCCGCGCCAGGTGCCGGCGATCTTGGAGCGCCCGGCCCGCGGCCGGTAGGCGACGTCGCGGACGGCGATGCGCGCGCCGGCCATGTTCGCCTTGACCATCATCTCCGTGGGGAACGCATAGGCGCGCTCCTCGAGCCGCAACCGGTCCAGCAGGTCGAGGCGGACGGCGCGGAACGGGCTGTCGTCGCTGAGGCGCAGGCCGAAGAAGAGGCGCAGGTTGAAGGCCAGCCAGTCGTTGCCAAGGCGCTGGTGAAGCGGCATGCGCCCCGGCGAGACGCCGCGCACGGCCAGGCGACGCGAGCCGACGACCAGGTCCGCGACGCCGGCGAGGACCGGCTCGACCAGGTGGCGCGCCTGCGCCGGGTCGTCGGTGCCGTCGGCCTCGAGGAAGACGACGGCGCGCGCGCCGCGTTCAGCGGCAACGCGCGCGCCGGTGAGGCAAGGGAAGCCGTAGCCGCGGCGCGGCTCGCGCAGCAGCTCGCCGCCGGCGGCCGCGATCAGGCCCGGGCCGCCGTCGGCCGAGCCGTTGTCGACGAAGATCGTCCGGCTCAGCTGGCCGAGACCGCGCAGCTCCGCCAGCAACGCCGGCAGCGCCTCGGCCTCGTCGAGCACCGGCACGATGAGAAAGTAGTCTGGGGACTCCACTAGATCGTCCACGCCTGAACGCCCGCCTCGGTCTGGGTCCGGTCGCCGCCGCGCTCGCCGGCCGCGTGCTGCATTCTACGGCCGGCGGCCCCATACTTGGACGACGATGAGGACGATCTGAGATGCGCAGCCCCACCGAAGCAGACCGCGTGAACGCGAGCGCGGGCACGCCCGTCCGCGCCGCCGGTCGCGTGCTGGTCGTGATGGCCAAGCCGCTCGTCCGCGGCGCGGTGAAGACGCGCCTGGCGCAGGAGCTCGGTCCGGACGAGGCGCTGGCCATCTACGCCGGCCTGCTCCGCGGGACGCTGCGGCAGGCGGAGCTGCTCGACGACGTGGCGCTCGTGCTCGCCGAAGCCGGACCGGCGCACGGCGCCGGTGTGGCGACGCACGGCGCCGGTGTGGCGACGGCCGCGGGGGCCGGTCGTGGTGGCCGGGACGGCGCGGGAAGCAGCGACGGCCCAGGCGGGGCTGCGCCTGACGACCCGCTCGCCGGCTGCGATGGACGCTGGTTCCGCCTGGCGCAACGGGGCACCACCCTCGGCGAGCGGCTCGCCGGCGTGTTCGAGGACCTCTTTGTCGCCGGCGCCGGCGCGGTCGCGATCGTGAACAGCGACAGCCCGCCCATTCCGCTCGAGTATCTGAGGCAGGCGTTCGGCGCCCTCGACGGCGATGGCGCGGACCGCGGCCAGGATGAAGCTGGAGGAAGGCGGCCGGCCACGGCCGGCGGACGGCAGGAGGACACCGGTCAGCTCGTCCTCGGCCCAGCCGCCGACGGCGGGTACTACCTCATCGGTGCGGCGAAAGAGACTTGGGCCCGGCGGCGCGAAGCGCTCACCGGGCTGCTGGCCGCCTCCCCCATGAGCACTGCGTCGCTCCTCTCGTACACGCTGCGAGCGGCCGAGGCCCGCGGCCTCGAGGTGACGCAGCTGCCGCTCTGGATCGACATCGACCGGGCGGGCGACCTCGGCGCGCTCGCGCGGCTCACCGGTGAGCGCCCCCTGCGCGGTGAGCCTCTGCAAGGTCTGCGCGAGATCTACCTTCACGTCACGCATCTCTGCGCGCGCGCCTGCCGCCACTGCTACAACCGCGACGCCGCCCGAGACCCCGGCGAGCTGACCACCGAGGAGTGGATCGCCGCCATCGACCAATCCGTCGCACTCGGCGCCGGCAGCTTCGTGTTCATCGGCGGCGACCCGCTGCTGCGC
>CAIWHY010000304.1 GCA_903912585.1 uncultured Thermoleophilia bacterium
CCGGCGCCCACCAGCGCCTTGCGCGGCAGCCCGCGCGGCCACATGCCCTCACAACCGCTGCGGCCGGGCACGTGCTGACGCCGGCACGTCGGGCGGCCGTTCGCGCCAGCCTTGCCGCCGCCATCGCCCGGATCGGTCTCGCCGCGCCGCTCTTCGGCGGCCGCGGCTTCTCCTGTATCCACGCAGCCAGGGAGCGGCCGGCTCGCACCGGGTGAGGCGTCGCCTGCGCGGTCACCCTGTGGCACCCGTCTCACCCCAATCGTGTGATGTGCCGGTCCGGGCCTCACCCATAGAGTGGGATCCCAATGTCATGCGGGGCTGCAAGGGGGACACCGTGAACCTCGACTTTCGTGGCAAGGAGCTGAGGGAGGCTGCGCGCGGCATCGATCGCGCCCGCGGGACCGTGGCCGTCACTTGCCGCGCCTGCCGCAAGCACGCCGCGCGGCCGGCGCCCGACGTCGCGGCGTCCCAGTACTTCGCGGCAGCCGCGCCGAGGCTGTCGGGTCATCCCGCTTGCGCGGGGGTCGGCCGGTGCAACGGCGCCGCAGGGCCGGCGACGTGGTACAAGCAGGGTGATGGGTCATGGACGCGCGTCACCCGCCTGCCGCCGGGGCTCGACGCGGCAGAGTCGCCTTGGGGTGCAGGAGACCTTGTGAGCGGAGACAAGACTCAGCAGAGCGGCCTGCCCACACTCGCGGTCGCCTCGGCCAAACTGCGCCCGCCTCGGCCCCAGGTGCCCCTCGTGACCCGGCGCGCGCTGCTTGCCGAGCTCCTGGCAGCGACCCAGCCGCTCGTCGTGGTCTGCGCCCCGGCGGGCTCGGGCAAGAGCGTCGCGCTGATGCAGTGGGTCGAGGCGGATCCGCGGCCGGCGGCCTGGGTGCAGCTCGACTCCTCCGACGACGACGTCGTCCTGCTCCTGGCGTGCCTCTGCGGGGCGCTCGAGCCGCTCACCGACCTCGATCCAGGGGTCGCGGCATCGTTGAGCCTTCTGGTGCCGCCGGTGCGCGAACGCGTCCTCCCGCTGCTGTCCGCCGCCGTGAGCGCCGCGAAGCCCTTCCTGCTCGTGCTCGACGACGCTCACGTGCTGCGCAGCCAGAAGTGCTGGGACGTCCTCGCGCTCCTTCTTCGCGCGCTGCCGGCCGGAGCGCAGATCGCGCTGGGGAGCCGAAGCGACCCCCCGCTCGCGCTCCCTCGCCTGCGCGCCGCCGGCGAGCTGACCGAGGTGCGCATGCCCGGACTGGCGCTCGACAAGGCCGAGGTCGAAGAGTTCGTCCTCCTGCACGAGTGCACGCTTGACGACCGCAGCGTGGATCAGCTGCTCGCCGCCACCGAGGGGTGGGCGACGGGCCTGCAGCTGGCGTGCCTGGCGTCCGCCGGGCGGCCGCTGCAGGAGTGGCTGCCCAAGGTGAGCGGGGGACGGCGGGACATCGCCGCGTACCTCACCTCCGAGGTCCTCGACGGCCAGCCGGCCGACGTGCAGGAGTTCCTCTTGAGCACGTCGGTGCTCGGCGAGCTCACGCCGGCGCTCTGCCGCCGCATCACCGGGCGCGACGATGCCGGCGAACTGCTGGCGCGCATCGCTCGCGAGGGACTGTTCGTGGTCCCGGTGGGCGACGAGGCCGACCGCTACCGCTACCACAATCTGTTCGCCGAGATGCTCGCGGCGGAGCTCGAGCGTCGCCGGCCCGGGCAAGCGGCGGAGCTTCACCGCGGAGTGGCCGCGTGGTACGCGGAGCGCGACGACCCCGATGCGCAGGTCCGGCACCTGCTCGCGGCGGGCGAGGTCGCCGCCGCCGGCGCTGTGGTCTGCGCCTCCTGGACGACCCTCTGGAGCCGGGGCCAGGCCGAGACGGTCCGCCGCTGGCTGGGATCGTTCGGCGACCGGCAGATCCTGGCCCAGCCGGCGCTCACCGTCACGGCGGGGTGGGTCTACTCGGCTCTCGACGATCGCAAGCTCGGCGAGCGTTGGGGCAGGGCGGCGTGCAGCGCCCGCGTCGACGACGGTGAAGCCCAACCCGAGCACGGGCCCTCGCTCCTTGCCCTGCAGGCGCTCCTGCGCGCGACCATCGGGCTCGACGGCGTGCGTGCGATGCGCACGGACGCCGAGCTCGCGGCTCGGCTGGAGGCCTTCCCGGACACCAGCTGGTACGCCGACGCGCAGGTCTCGCTGGGGGTGGCGCGCTGGCTGTCCGGGTCTGCCCAGCGCGCTTTGCATCCTCTTGCCGTCGGCGCCCGCGAAGGGTCGGTGCGCAATGCCTCGGCGGAGCTCGCGGCCGTCGGGTACCTGGCGCTGATCGCCGCCGACGAAGGCGAGTGGGAGGCAGCCGGGGAGCACGAAGCGCGCGCCGCCGCGAGGTTCGTGGAGCTCGGCTTCGGCACGTCCCGCCGTTGCCTGCCGATGATGCTCGCCCGCGTGCGCCTGCTCGCGCGTTCTCCCGAGCACGGCATCGACGCCGCCGTGGCCGCCGTGGACGACCTCATGACCCACATGGTGCCGCATCCCTGGATGGAGCTGCTCACCTCGGTCGTGCTCGGAGAGGCGGCGGTGGAAGTGGGCGACGCGGCCGCCGCGAAGCGGCGCGCAGCCTCCGCCGCGGCGCAGCTCGCGCGCTACCCCGACGCCGGCATCCTCACGCGGCGCGCCGAGCACCTGCGCGCCGCCGTGGAGCTCACGCACGTGTCCGAGGCCCTCACCCCGGCGGAGCGCCGCGTGCTGGAGTTGTTGCCGACGCATTTCACGGAGCAGGAGATCGCCGAGCGGCTGTTCGTCTCGCACAACACCGTCAAGACCCACCTCAAGTGCGTCTATCGCAAGCTCGGCGCCTCGTCGCGCTCGGAGGCGGTGCGGCTGGCGCACGACGCCGGGCTCCTGTCGCTGCCCTGAGCCGGCGAGCTGCCCTCATGGCGACGCACAACGGTGGCACAGGCTCCGGCACCACTCAGGGAAGCCTACAATCGCACTGATGACGGAGATGTGATGGGGGTCACGGTTGCCTGACTGCCCACAGTGTGGCGGCGAGAGCCCGGAGGGGTCGCGGTTCTGCCCGGGCTGCGCCGCGCCGCTCGCGGCGCCCCTCGCGCAGCCCGAGGAGCGCAGGGTCGTCACGACCCTCTTCTGCGACCTGGTGGGCTTCACGGCGATGAGCGAAGCCGCCGACCCGGAGGACGTGGACGCGCTGCTGCGCGCCTACGGCGCCGCCGTCCGCAAGGTGATCGAGATCCACGGCGGCACCGTGGAGAAGTACGTCGGAGATGCGGTGCTCGCCGTGTTCGGCGTGCCGCACGCGCACGAGGACGATCCCGAGCGCGCCGTGCGCGCCGGCCTCCGCGTCGTCCAGGCCATCGACGGCACGGCCCACCCCGACGGGACGCCGCTGCAGGTCCGCGTCGGCGTCAACACCGGCGAGGCCCTCGTGCACCTCGGCGTCGAGCCCGGCTCCGGGCAAGGCATCCTCGTGGGCGACGCCGTCAACACGGCGTCGCGCCTGCAGCGCGCGGCGCCGCCGATGGGCGTGGTCGTCGGCGGCCCCACCCACGCTCTCACCGAGGGCGTGTTCGAGTACGAGCCGCTGGCGGCGCTCGCGCTCAAGGGCAAGGCCGCCCCGGAGGCCGTGTGGCTGGCCAAGGCCCCGCGCTCGCGCATGGGCGTCCGCGGGCTCGGCTCCTCGCTGATGCCCATGGTCGGGCGCGACGGCGAGGCGGCGTATCTGGACAGCCTCTGCGAGAAGGCTCTGGGCGCGAGGTCGCCGCAGTGCGTGCTCGTCCTCGGCGACCCGGGCATCGGCAAGTCGCGGCTCGTCGCCGACCTCTTCGATCGCGTCGACGCGCGTGCGCAGTTGATCCGCTGGCGCCAGGGCCGCTGCCTGCCCTACGGGGAGGGACGCACCTTCTGGGCGCTGGGGGAGATCGTGAAGGCACACGCCGGCATCCGCGAGACGGACGATGCCGGGATGGTCGCCGGGAAGCTGATGCGCGTCGTCCCGGACGGCCCGGGGCGAGACTGGATATGCGACCGCCTGCGTCCGCTCGTCGGGCTCGACGCGCCGCACGTCGAGCGCGAACAGAACTTCGCCGCCTGGCTGGCCTTCTTCGAAGGCCTCGCCGCGGCCCTGCCGCTGGTCCTCGTGGTCGAGGACCTCCACTGGGCCGAGGACGCGCTGCTCGCCTTCTTCGAATACGTGAGCGTGCACGCCGGCGCGAGCCCCCTGATGATGGTCGGCACCGCCCGCCCGGAGGTCTTCGAGACGAGCCCGGCCTTCGCTTCGTCCGCCGGGCGCATCGCCCGCATCTGGCTCGACCGGCTGTCCGACGGGGACATGGGCCGGCTGGTCGCGGCGCTTCCCGAAGCGGCGGCGTTCGACCGGAGCGTGCTCGCCGCCATCGTGCGGCGCGCCGAGGGCAACCCCTTCTACGCCGAAGAGCTGGCGCGCCTGTCGTCCGACACGGCGCTGCGCGACGACCCGCCCGGCGCGGCCGGAGCGCCCTCGCTGCCCGGCGCGGTCGGCGGGGCCTCGCTGCCCAGGTCGGTGCGCGCCGTGATCGCGTCGCGCATCGACGCGCTCTCGGCGGCCGGCAAGGCCGGGCTGGCCGACGCGGCGGTCGTCGGGCAGACCTTCTGGTCCGGGGCGCTGCTGGCGCTCGAGGGGGGCGACGACTTGCTCGTCGAGCAGGCGCTGCGCGAGCTGCTCGCACGGCAACTGGTGCGCCACGTGCGCTACTCGTCGATGGAGGGCGAGGAGGAGTTCACGTTCTGCCACGGCCTGGTACGGGACGTCGTCTATCGTCAGCTGCCGCGTGACGCGCGCGCCGCCAGGCACGCCGCCGCCGCGCGATGGACCGAGACGAAGGCCGGCGCCAGACCCGACGACCACGCCGGCGTCCTCGCGCGCCACTACGCGGCGGCGGTC
>CAIWHY010000305.1 GCA_903912585.1 uncultured Thermoleophilia bacterium
CCTTGAACGGCACCATCCAGGACGTGCTCATCCGCTACCACCGCATGCTCGGCGAGAACGCCTGCTGGCTCGTCGGCACCGATCACGCCGGCATCGCCACCCAGAACGTCGTGGAGAAGATGCTGCGCAAGGAGGGCCTCGCCAAGGAGGACCTCGGCCGTGAGGAGTTCGCGGCGCGCGTGTGGGAGTGGCGCAAGGAGTACGGCGGCAACATCATCCGGCAGCTCAAGAGCCTCGGCTGCGCCTGCGACTACGAGCGCGAGCGCTTCACCTTCGACGAGGGCTACGTCAAGGCGGTCACGCGCGTCTTCGTCGCCCTGTACGAGAAGGGCTACATCTACAAGGACAGCTACCTCGTCAACTGGTGTCCGCGCTGCGGCACGGCGATCAGCGACCTCGAGGTGGCCTACAAGGAGATGCCGGGGACGCTGAACTTCATCCGCTACCCGGTGGAGGGCGGCGCCAGCGTGACCATCGCCACGACGCGCCCCGAGACGATGCTCGGCGACACCGCCGTGGCGGTGCACCCGGACGACGCGCGCTACAAGGACCTCGTCGGCAGGACCGCCACGCTGCCGCTGCTCGGGCGCGAGCTCAAGATCGTGGCCGACGAGCGCGTCGACCCGGCGTTCGCCACCGGCGCCCTCAAGATCACGCCGGCGCACGACCTCACCGACTTCGACATCGGCCGCACGCACGGCCTCGAGGTGGTCCAGGCGATCGGCCAGGACGGCCGCATCACCGCGGCCGGCGGCCCGTACGCCGGCCTCGAGGTCGAGGAGGCGGCCGAGCGCGTGGTCGAGGACCTGCGCGCGCTCGGCGTCCTCGAGAAGGTCGAGGACTACCCGCACAGCGTGGCCACCTGCGACCGCTGCGGCACGCCCATCGAGCCGCTCATCAGCGAGCAGTGGTTCATGCGCATGGACGAGCTCAAGGCGCCGGCCACCGACGTGGTCCGCGACGGCAAGGTCAAGTTCACGCCCGAGCGCTGGGGCCGCGTGTACGTGGACTGGATGGAGAACCTGCGCCCCTGGTGCATCAGCCGCCAGCTCTGGTGGGGGCACCAGTTGCCGGTGTGGCACTGCGCGGACGGGCACGTCACCGTGGCCGAGACGGAGCCGCCGGCGTGTGCCGAATGCGGCTCCGCCGAGCTCACGCGCGAGACCGACGTGCTCGACACGTGGTTCAGCTCCGCCCTGTGGCCGTTCGCCACGTGGGGCTGGCCGGACCCGACGCCGGACCTCGCGTACTTCTACCCGACCAACCTGTTGAGCACGGCGCGCGAGATCATCTTCCTCTGGGTCGCGCGGATGGTGATGATGGGCCTCGAGTTCGTGGGCGATATCCCCTTCGAGGACGTCTACATCCACTCCGTCATCCAGGCCACCGACGGCCGCCGCATGAGCAAGAGTCTCGGCACCGGCATCGACCCGCTGGAGATGATCGCCAAGTACGGCGCCGATGCCACGCGCTTCGGCCTGCTGCTCATGAGCAGCGCCCAGGACGTGCGCTTCAGCGAAGAGAAGATCGGCATGGGGCGCAACTTCGCCAACAAGCTCTGGAACGCGAGCCGCCTCGTGCTGCTGGCGAGCGAGGGCGTGGAGGCGCAGCGCAGCGACGCCGACCCGGTCGACCGCTGGATCACGAGCCGCTTCCAGCGCTGCGTCGCGGCGGTCGCGGCGGCCGTCACCATCTTCGACTTCACGGCCGCCGTCGACACGCTCTACCACTTCGTGTGGGACGAGTTCTGCGACTGGTACCTCGAGCTGGTCAAGGTGCGCCTGTACGGCGAGGACGAGGCGCAGAAGGCGCAGGCCGCCGGCCACGCGCGCTGGATCCTCGACCAGATCGTGCGCCTGCTGCACCCGTTCCTGCCCTTCGTCACCGCCGAGGTGGCGCTGCAGTACAGCCCGGCGCCGCTGATCGACCAGGAGCACCCGCGCTACGACGAGGCGCTGCTGGCACCGGCCGACGAAGCCGCCATCGGCGAGCTGCAGACCGTGGTCGACGCCCTGCGCCGCTTCCGCGCCGAGGCCGAGGTCCCGCCCGGCAAGGTCCTGCAGGCGGTCTTCGTCGGCGAGGACGGCGGAGCACGCGCGGCAGGCGGCTCGGCCGGCACCAGCTCTGCCGCTGCGAGCGGAGGGCCGGCGGGCGCCGCCGCGACCGGCGAGCCGGCCGGCGCCGCGTCCCGCTACGCGCGCTTCGCGGCCGCCTTCCGCGCCCTTGCGCGCACGGACGTGAGCTTCGCCGGCGAGCCTGCGGCCGACGCGACCGTGGTGCTCGTGCCCGGCGGACGGCTCGAAGTGGCGGCCGCCGTGGACAAGGCGGAGGAGATCGTCCGCCTCGAGCAGCAGCTCGCCAAAGCGGAGGCAGAGGTCGCGCGCGGCGAGGCCAAGCTCGCCAACGAGGGCTTCACGAGCCGCGCTC
>CAIWHY010000306.1 GCA_903912585.1 uncultured Thermoleophilia bacterium
CACGAGCGCGCCCATCGCCGCGACGGTCCCCTCCACGACGCGGCGCAGCCGGGCGGCGGACTCCAGCGCTTCGCGCTCCGCCGCCTTGAGCCGCGTCACGTCCTGGATCACGCCGACGACCCGCGCCGGCGCCCCGTCGTCCGCGCGCACCAGGTGTGCGGTGGACTGGACCACGACCACGCCTTCGTCTTCCGCGCGCCTGACCTCGAACTCCACGTCGTAGTCACCCTCGCCGGCCAGCAGCCCCCTGAGCGCCTTGTCCAGGACCGGGCGATACTCCGGCAGCGTCGCCGCCTGCACCTTCTCGAGCGGAAGCGTAGGTCCGCTGCGCTCGATGCCGTAGATGCGGAACGCTTCTTCCGAAGCCCACAGGACGCCCGTGCCGACGTCGATCTCCCAGTTGCCGACGTGAGCGATGCGCTGCGCCTCCAGAAGCCGCTCCTCGTTGGCGCGCAGGGCCGCTTCGGCCACTTTGCGCTCCGAGATGTCCCGGCCGCTCCCGAGAATGAGCCTTTCGCCGCCGGTCTCGATGGGGCGCAAGTAGACCTCCACATCGAAGGTCGTGTCGTCGTGAATCCGCCGCGCCGTGTCTTCGAACACCTGCGGGTTCCCCGCCAGGACCTCCTCCCACGTGCGCCGCGCGAGGTCCGGCTGCTCTGCCGCCCGGAGCGAGAAGTCGGCGACCGTGAGGTCCTCGGCCTCGTCCGCGGCGACGCCGTACATGCGCAGCATGGTCTCGTTGACCTCGCGCACGCGCCCGGCACCGTCGAGGATCACCATGGCGTCGTTCGTGCTGTTGAAGATGCGCCGGAGCTTGCCCTCCGAGTCGGCGACGCGCCTCTCCGACTCCCGGCGCTCGTTCACGTCGTACACCACGCCCTGCACGACCGGATCGTCCTGGGTGGCGGCTTCGTCCGCGTCCACGCGCCGCGAGACGTCGCGCACCCAGCGCACGGTCCCGTCACGGCAGAGGATGCGGTACTCATCGTCGAGGCGATAGCCGGGCAGCGCCAGCAGCAGTTCTTCGGCCTGCTGAAGCGCCGGAAGGTCGTCGGGATGCACGATGTCGAACCAGTGCAGGCGGCCGGACTCGAAATCGGCGGCGGCGTAGCCGCTGATCTCCTCCACGGCGCCGTCCATCCGCACCGGGTCGGGCTCCTGCGGCCGCCACGTGTAGGCGATCCCGTCGAAGCGTTCGATGAAGTTGCGGAAGCGTTCCTCGCTGCCGGTCAGCGCCCAGGCCGATCGCTTGCGCTCGATCTCGAGCCCCAGGTAGTCACCGACGACCTGCAGGAGGTCGGCGGACTCGGCCAGGTCGGGGCGCGGCTCGCTCGTCTCGAGACCGACGACGCCGAGCACGCCCCGCCGGCCGCGGATGGGGACGGCGAGGACCGACGCCACGCCCAGGCCCTTGAGGGTGTCAAAGCGAGGCTCCGGGCGAGAGGCGACGTCGGTCTCCACCAGCGTCGCCCCAGAGGTGGCGACAAGGCCATTCACCGTGCCGTCCATCGGCAACCTCAGCGGCGCCGGCAGGCCGTCCCACTCACCCGACTCGCCGACGAGGACGAGGCCGGCGCCGGAGGGTTCGACCACCGCGACCGTCACCCGGCCGAAGCCCAGGACTCCGCCGAGAAGGTCCGGCAACCGCGCGTACACTTCGTCCAGAGTCTCGCTCTCGAGGAAGAGGTGCCAGGCGGCGGCGATCGTCTCGTGCTCGAGGCGGGCGCGATGCTCGGCCTCCGCATCACGCGTCACCACGAGGACGCCCTCCGGCCCGCCGGCGGCGCCGACGAGGACGGCGGCATGGATGGTGGCGTGGAACCTGGTGCCGTCGGCGCGCAGCATGCGGTAGTCGGGCGCCTCCGCCACGTCCACGACGCCGGCGACGAGCCCCGCGATCACACTGGCCGCCCGGTCCTGGTCCTCCGCAGCGATCCAGGTCAGGACGGAGCGCCCGATGACCGTGTCCGGCGTCGAGCGGAACTGCTCGTAGGTCCGCGCGGAGGTCCACTTGACGCTGCCGTCGAGGCCCATAAGCGTGAGGCCGTCGGGCAAGGCCTCCACGAGACGGCGATAGCGCTCTTCGCTCGCCCTCAGCGCCGCTGTGATGCGCTCGATCTCGACCCGATCCTCGTTCACGTCACCCCCCGGCGGACGCTCCAGGTTTCGCCGCCAGCATACCTTCTGGCGGCCTCGCGAGTCTCTCCTTCGCGGCGCCGTGCCGCGGTTTCCACTATCAACATAGGGTTGACCCTCCGGGTCGAGGCCGCTATCGTCCCCCGCTCGCCCCCGATGGGCGAACCGGCCGACCAGCGGCCGCGGCGTCATCAAGGCGCCCACCTCGAGACCGGATCAGCACTCCCGGTCACACAGGAGGCAACAAGATGCACCAGCAACGCCTGGTCGGAGGTCTCGCGACGCTCGCAGTCCTCCTCCTCACCCTGCTTCTCACCGCCACCCTCGCACAGGCCGGCCCACGGGCCGGCGCGGCCGTCGGCGGGCGCGCCGGTGCACGCTTCGCCCTGCGTGGCGTCGCGGCCGTGATCAGA
>CAIWHY010000307.1 GCA_903912585.1 uncultured Thermoleophilia bacterium
CCTCGGCGGCGACCGCAGCGAGCAGAGCGACGCCGGCCGCGTACTGCGCGGGCCGGCCGCGCAGAGCGCTGTCGAACGCCCCGCTGCTCCAGAACCCGGTGGCAAGGCCGTGCGCCCAGCCGACGCCGGCGTAGGTGAGCCGCAACGTGGAGAGCTTCACGATGGCGCCATCGGCGTCCCGCGTGGTGGGCCCGATGCTGGGGCGAGTGGTCAGCTTGAAGAGGTGGGGGCCGCAGACCAGAGAGCGTTCGCCGGTGGCCGCGATGCAGCGCGCGTGATCCGGGTCGGGGAGCCCCTCTGGATCGCTGCGCCACATCCACTGCGGTCGGTCGGTCATGGTGATACCTCGAGACTTGGTTGACGCTCCTAGACTACCCTTTCCGGCGGGTCGAGGCCGGTGGCCGCTCCCTGGTCAGCGCCCGAAGAGGCGGCGGAAGGCGCCGCGGATGCCTCCCGGCGCGGCCGGCTCGTCGCCGGGCTCGCCTTCCACTTCGGCGTGGCTCTTCCAGGAGCCGTCCTCGTGGACCTGGATGCCCTCGTCGCTCCCGGTGCTCAGCGCCGAGGCGGAGAGCCTCGGGCCCGCCGCCCCCAGCCCGACTGCTCCGCTCAGATACGTGTCCTCGAGGAGGCGCTCCGACTTCTCGCCGGCTGCTCGCTCCTCGTCGTGCTCGGGGAACTCCTCGCTCACCGCCGCCTCCTTCGCTGCGTTGCCAGTAGCGTACCCAGTGCCCCTTGGTGCGAGTCCCGGCCCGGGAAGCGGCGCGTCGTCAGCGCTTCTCCCACTTCTGCAGGTAGGCGACCTCGGCGAGCGTCTTGCCGGCGTCGATCTCGCCGCGCATGCGGTTCTCCTTCTCGAGCACGTCCATCGCCCGGTTGGCGAGCTCCACGGCCTCGGCCTTGGGCAGCACGATGACGCCGTCGCCGTCGCCGACGACCCAGTCACCCGGCGCGATCGTCTGCCCGGCGATGTGCACCGGCACGTTTATCTCGCCGAAACCCTTGGGCTCGCCGGCGTTGGCGCTGATGAGGCTCGAGAAGGCGGGAAAGCCGAGGCGCGCGATCTCGTCGGTGTCGCGGATCGCGCCCCACACCACGAGGCCGGCGAGCCCCTTCACCTTGGCGCTGTGGGTGGCGAGTTCGCCCCAGATGGCGGGGTAGCTGTTGAAGGCGTCGATGACGAGCACGTCGCCGGGGCGGCAGAGGTCGATCGCCTCGACCGGCTTGGCCCAGTCGCCCGGGTACGTGCGCACGGTCACGGCCGGGCCGCACATGCGCGCGCCCGGCAGCAGCGGGCGGATGCCGTGCAGGCTCGGCTGGCGGTGCCAGGCGTCGCTGATGTTGGCGGTCGAGACCTGCTCGAGCACGGTGCGGATATCGGCGGCGCCGGCGCGCTTGTAGAGCGTGGTCTCGATGCACACGCGCTCGTCGACGGCGCGCCGGATCGCGGCCGTGGCGGCGGTCGCGTCGGCCGACTTGATGATGGCGCCGCCGACCACGACGATGCCGGCGCCGGCGTCCACAGCCGCGGCGGCCGTCTCGCTGTTGATGCCGCCGGCCGCCGAGACGGGGATGACGACGGTCTCGGCGACCGCCTTGAGCGTCTCGAACGGCGACTCGCCGCGCATCTGCTGGTCGATCGCCGTGTGGATGCCGATGTAGTCGGCGCCGAGCTCCTGCGCGCGCCGGGCGCGCGCCACCGGGTCGGCGACCTCGATCATGTCGACGATCAGCTTGCAGCCGTAGTTGCGCGCCGCCTCGGCGCACTCCTTGATCGTCGAGTCGGACGCGGCGCCGAGCACGCCGACGACGTCGGCGCCGGCCTTGGCCGCGTACTCGACCTCGGTGCGGCCGGCGTCCATCGTCTTCATGTCGGCGACGATGACCTTGTCGGGGAACTCGGCCTTGAGGGCACGGACGGCGTTGAGGCCCTCGGCCTTGATCAGCGGCGTGCCGGCCTCGATCCAGTCGGCGCCGCCGGCGACCGCCTCGCGCGCCACCTCGAGGGCGCGCGGCAGGTCGACGAAGTCGAGCGCGACCTGCACGATCGGCCGCTCTTTGGACGGGTCGCAGTCCGCGCCCGTCGCGTCCGTTGCGCGGCCGCCCGCCGCGCCGTCGCCGGCTTCGCCCGCGGCGCTCATACGCCCATCACCTGCACGACGACGGCGCGCTCGCGCGGGCGCGCGTCGAAGTCGCAGAAGACGATGTTCTGGTAGCGGCCGAGAGTGAGGCGGCCGTCGACGAACGGCACTGCCAGCGACGGCCCCACGAGGCCGGCGCGCACGTGCGAGTGGCCGTTGCCGTCGCCCAGGTTGACGTTGTGCTGGTAGAAGCGGTCGGCCGGGGCCACGACGTCCAGCGCCTTCTGCACGTCCTCCACCACGCCCGGCTCGAACTCGAGCGTCGTCAGCGCGCCGGTGGCGCCGGGCACGAAGAGCGTGACGGTGCCGTCGCTGAGGCCGGTCTGGCGCACGGCTTCGGTCACTTCGTCGGTGATCTTGACCATGTCGGCGTCGCCCTTGCTCGAGAACTCGATCGAGCCGGTGATGACGCACATCAGGCCTTCGCGCACGTGGTCCTTGTGCTTGCCTTTCACGAATACGGTCGCCATGGGATTCCTCGCTTTCAGGTGGTCGCGTCCTCGGCGGGGTACGCGCTCGGGGTGAGAGGGATGTTGTCGATGAGACGGGTGGATCCGAGAGAGGCCGCGGCGACGAGCAGGCCGCGCGGCCCGATGGTCCGGTGGAACTGCGCGAAGCTGTCGGCGTCGACGACGGCGACGTACTTGACGGCGAACGGCGTCTGGCCCTGGGGGTCGACGTGCAGCGCCGCCGCCGTCACGGCGGCGACCGCGGCGGCCGGCTCGCCGGCGGCTGCGGCTGCGGCTCCGGCGAGCAGCGCCTTGTACAGGTCCGGCGCAGCCGCGCGCTGTTCGCGCGTGAGGTACGCGTTGCGCGAGCTCATCGCGAGGCCGTCCGGCTCGCGCACCGTCGGCACGGCGGCGACCTCGACC
>CAIWHY010000308.1 GCA_903912585.1 uncultured Thermoleophilia bacterium
AGGGTGAAGTTATTGGAGCCGACTCGGGTGTAGGCGAGCATCCCGGGCACGGCCGTGGTAACGGTATTGACGGTCGGCATGGCGCCGCTGTTGAACGGGTCGGTCGGCCACGAGTCGATCTGCGAAGCAAGGCCGGCCGCGTTCACCGAGGCGTACGCCGGAGTTACGTCGTTGTTGTCGACGGCATACGACTGCACGCCGACGAGCACCGTGTGCACGGCTTCCTTGACCGAGGCGTCCTTGGCCTTGGCGCGCTGGTTGAGGAACATCGGGATCGCGATCGCGGCGAGGATGCCGATGATGATGATCACGATCAGCAGCTCGATGAGCGTGAAACCCTTCTGACCCTTGGTGATGCGCTTCATCTTGGTACATCTCCTCTCAATACTGTCGCCTCTTTTGAGGCCCTGCCTGTCGCCTCGTCCGAGGCCCGGTCGATCTGTCTTCCGCACCTGGCCCTCTGGGAGAGCCGCCCGCCCTTGACGCGACGAACCCGCAGTGCCGACGTTCGGGCGGGGGCGCCTCGGGCTCAGGTGGTGTCTTCTTGGCGGCAGCCCAGCCGGCTCAGTGAGCCCTGTGACTTTGCGCCCCACCCTCGCAAGTGGTTTGCCCTCTTCGCCTTCACCCCTATGCTGCCTCCTCAGTCGATTCCTAGACACTCTCCGTCGGAATCCGCTTTGTTGCCTCTCGAGGCTACTCTGCCCGCGCCGCGACGCACGAGACTAGAACAAATGTCTATTGGGTGTCCGAAGACGTGGAAACAGCGGGAAACAGGGACGCACGAGCCTCAGAACAGCTTGTACCCCAGCACCTGCTTGAGCCGGCCTAGCGCCTTGATCGACTCGCGCGACACCTTCTTCTGCGTCAGGCCAAGCTCCGCGGCGACCTCTGTCTGCGTGAGGTCCTTGAAGAAGAGCAGGTAGATGATGCGGCGCTGGAAGGCGGTGAGCTTGTCCAGCGCGGAGTGCAGGGCGATGCGATCCTCGATGGGCAGCGCGAACGTCTCCTGGCGCAGGTGGTGGAGCACGTTCGAGTCCGCCTCGGCGTTGAACTCGCCTTGGGAGAACGGCTCGTTGCGGCTGTGGAGGTCCAGGCGCGCGTAGAGGTTCATGACCTCAAGGATGCCTGCCTCGTTGATGTTGAGCGCTTCGGAGAGCTCCGCCATCTCAGGTGGACGGCCAAGCTTGTGCATGAGCTCGGCGGACTTGGTCTGGATCTCCTGGTACACCTTCTTGACCCAGCGCGGCTGGCGCATGAGCAGCGAGTCGCGCAGGTGGTGCCGAAGCTCGCCGTCGACGATGGCCGTGGCGTAGGTGGAGAAGCGCACGCCGCGCTTGGCGTCAAAGCGCTGCGCCGCCTTGATGAGCCCCAGGTTGGCGACCTGGAGCAGATCCTCGTAGGGCTCCTTCGAGTACGAGAACCTCTTCAGGATGTGGTGCAGCAGGTTCTGGTTGCGCCGCACGATCTCGTCGAGCGCCTGCGGCGACCCCGTGTCGGCGTAGACAGCCAGGATCTGCTCGTTCTCCCTGCCCGGCACGGCGCCCTACTTGACGATGTTCATCATGTTGAAGATGGGCAGGTACATCGAGATGACCACCAGGCCCACGACGGCTCCCACGCCCAGCATGAGGATCGGCTCGAGGATGGAGGTCAGCGACTTGACCGCCGCGTTGACCTCGTCCTCGTAGAAGTCGGCGATCTTGTTGAGCATCGCGTCGAGAGAGCCCGTCTCCTCGCCGACGGAGATCATCTGCGTCACCATCGGCGGGAACACCGGCTCCTTGCGCAGCGGCTCTGTGATCGACTGACCCTCCTTGACGCTGATCTCGACCTCATCCATGGCCTTCTCGATCACCGCGTTGCCTGAAGCCTGGCCGGTGATGTCGATCGCCTGGAGGATCGGCACGCCCGACGTGATCAGGGTGCCGAGCGTACGCGAGAAGCGAGAGATGGCGAGCTTGCGGATGATCTCGCCGATGCCCATGGGGATGCGCAGCTTGAACCGGTCCCAGACCTGCCGGCCGCGCTCGGTGCGCTTGAGGCGCCGGAAGCCCCATACGGCGAAGATGAGTACGGCGAGCACCACGAGTCCCCACCAGCTGCGCAGGACGCCAGAGGCGCCCATCATGATCCGTGTGAGCATTGGCAGCTTGGCGTTGCCCAGTTCCTTGTACATGCCGGCGAAGATCGGGATCAGGAACATCACCATGCCGACCAGCACGAGGAGGGCGAAGACGCCGATGACCACCGGGTACACCATCGCCGACTTCACGGCTCTACGGATCTGGTCTTCCTTCTCCAACTGCGTGGCGAGGCGGTTGAGCACCTCGTCGAGGATACCGCCGAGCTCGCCGGCGCTGACCATGCTCACGTAGAGCTTGTTGAACACCTTGGGGTGCTTCGCGAGAGCGTCGGAGAGGCTGATGCCGGCCTCGACGTCCTGGCGGATCTCGCCGATCACCTTCGCCAGCTTCTTGTTGGGCGTCTGCTCCTCGAGCACGTAGAGGCAGCGAAGCATCGAGAGGCCGGAGTTCACCATCGTCGCGAACTGGCGTGAGAAGACCGTCAGGTCCTTGGCCTTGATGGTCTGGAACGCGGCCCCGATGTCCATCTGCGCCAGGCCCGTCTTGACCTCGTTGAGGTCGAGGACGGTGAAGCCCTTGTTGCGCAGCGTCGCGGCGGCGGCGGCTTTGCTGTCGCCCTCGATCTCCCCGGTTGCCTGAGCCCCTCTGGAGTCGAGGACTTTATAGGCGAACGTGGTCATGAGCCTCCCTCGACGTTCTGCTGAGTCCTATCGGCGTTTGCGCGCATTCCTGCAGCGTTTGTCAGCGGCCCGACGCGGCGGCCACCGGCTGGCCCATGAGCCGCTTGAGATCTTCCGGCGTGCTCGAGCGGCGCTCGGCGAGCTCGCGCGAGATCAGCCCGCGGCGCACCAGGTCGGCGAGCGCCGCGTCCATCGTCTGCATGCCGTGCGCCGTGCCCGTCTGCATCGTCGAGTAGATCTGGTGCGTCTTGCCCTCGCGGATGAGGTTACGCACCGCCGGCGTCGGGATCAGCAGCTCGCAGGCGACGATGCGCCCGCGGCCGTCCTTGGTGGGCAGCAACTGCTGCGTGCAGACGCCCATCAGGGTGGTACTGAGCTGCACGCGGATCTGCTCCTGCTGGTGCGGCGGGAAGACGTCGATGATGCGGTCGATGGTCTGCGGCGCGTCCTGGGTGTGCAGGGTGGCGAAGACGAGGTGCCCGGTCTCGGCCGCGGTCAGGGCCGTGGCCATCGTCTCGGTGTCGCGCATCTCGCCCACGAGGATGATGTCGGGGTCCTGGCGCAGGACGCTCTTCAGCGCCCGGTTGAAGCTCTTCGTGTCCGCGCCCACCTCGCGCTGGTTGACCATGCACTTCTTGTGGCGGTGCAGGAACTCGATCGGGTCCTCGATCGTCATGATGTGCTCTTCGCGCGTCTCGTTGATCTCGTCGATCATCGCCGCCAGGGTCGTGCTCTTTCCCGAGCCGGTGGGCCCGGTGATGATGCAGAAGCCGCGCGGC
>CAIWHY010000309.1 GCA_903912585.1 uncultured Thermoleophilia bacterium
CCGCCGCCTGCGGCGGGGCCGCCGCGGGCGCCACGGCCCATCCGGTCGCCTCTTCACCGGCGCCGCCGTCGCCGGCCGCCGCCAGCCCGGCGGCGCTCACCTACGGTACGGTCGGCGACTGGGCGCACGAGTGGCAGGTCGTCCGCCGGCTCAAGGCGGCTCCGCCGAAAGGGCTCGTCGTCTACTACATCGGCGATTCCACCGCGCGCGAGTCGATCGTGAGCGACTCGAGCTGGGCCGCCGACATCCGCCGCCTCGGCGGCCCGCCCGCGCGCACCGTGAGCCTTGCCGGGCACGATCAAAGCTTCGCCATGGACCTCAGCCTCGTCTCGGCACTGCCGAGCACGCCGGGCATCGCCCTCATCGGCGTGGGCCTGAGCCGCATGCTGTTCGACCCGACCGCGCCGATGCCGTCCCGTGCGGAGGGCGGCCAGCCCCTCGCCTCCGGATCGACCCCGCCTCCCGGCGCGGCGGCCGAGGCGGGCTGGGTGCGGCACCACTACGACGGCCGCCGTCCCTACTCGCTGGCGCAGCAGCGCGGCATCGCGCGACGCTGGATACGCTGGCACGCGGCGGAGTTCGGCCGCAACCGGGCGCCCAATCTCGCGGACCTCGGCAAGCTGATCGCGCTGTGCCAGGCCAAGGGGCTGCGGCCGGTACTTGTCGACATGCCGTTCAATCTCGCCGCCGGGGGGCGCATCCTCGCCAAGCCGCGGGCCGTGTACCGGCACGCCTGCACCCGCCTCGCCCGCCAGTACGGGATCCACTACGCCTCGTTCCTGCGCGCGCTCGACCTCCCCAGCAGCGACTACTGGGACAACGCGCATCTGCTGAGGGCCGGCTACGTGCGCTGGCAGCGGCAGCTGGCACGGCTCGTGGTCAACCTGGCGCACGGCGGCTGACGGGGGCTTGCGGTCGCTCTCTCGCGCGCCGGCTGACGAGGCTCGCCGCCGCCGACGTGGTTCGTGAGCGCCGACGTGGTCCGCGACCGCTGAGCTTACGCGCACCGGGTACACTCTGGACACACACGGGCGCCAAGGCGCCGACAAAACACCCGGGAGGCTCACATGGACGCCGAACGTCGCGTAGCTCTCGTGACAGGCGCCTCGTCCGGCATAGGGGCGGCGCTCGCGGAGCGTCTCGCCCACGACGGCTACGACGTGGTCCTCGTCGCACGCCGGCGCGAGCGCCTCGAAGCCCTCGCGCACAAGCTCGAAGACTCCACCGGCGTGTCCGCCGAAGTTCTGCCGGCCGACCTCACCGACCCCGACCAGCTGTGCGCTGTCGAGGAGCGCCTCGACGCCCGCAGCGGCAGCGTCGACCTGCTCGTCAACAACGCCGGCTTCGGCGGCTACGGGCCCTTCGCCGAGCTCGAGCCGGATTTCGGCGACCGGCTCATCGGCGTGCACGTGCGCGCGCCGATGCGGCTCACGCGCGCGGCGATCCCGGGCATGATCACCCGCGGCCGCGGAGCGATCGTCAACATCGCCAGCCTGCTGGCGCTCAGCGGCCCGCTGCACGTGCGCATGTCGGGCCGCGCCACCTACGCCGGCGCCAAGGCGTTCCTGCTCACCTTCACGCAGTCACTGGCGCAGGAGCTGGAGGGCACCGGCGTGCACGCGATGGTCTGCCTCCCGGGCATGGTCGAGACCGAGTTCCACGGCGTGCGCCGCGGCGACGCACCCGCCCCGCCCTCGATGATGAGCGCGCCGGACGTGGCGCAGGCGATCGTCGCCGGGCTCGAGCTCGGCGAGACCATCTGCGTGCCCGGCCTCGAAGAGGTCGGCGTCTTCCACCAGCTGAGCGACATCCAGCAGGCGACGCTGTTCGGCGGCACCTCCGGCACGCTGGCCTCGCGCTACCGGCGCTAGCCTCGCGACGCGATGGCGCGGGCCGGCGCGCGCCGGCGGCCGGCGCCCTGCCGTCGGCGCCGGCCTCTCCTGCCGCCGGCCTCCGCCGCCCGCCTCAGATCCCCGTCTCGACCGGGATCTTGCCGGCCTTGATCGCCTTGAGCACGAGCCCGTAGTCGCGCTCCGTCTGGTCGGCGTAGGCGACCGCGAAGTCGGCGATCCCCTGGTCGAAGCGGTCGCCGACGCCCATGTACGCGGCGATGGCGATACGCCGGCCGGAGCGCGCGTGCCCGCGGGCGAGAGCCCAGCCGCAGGCTTCGGCGTAGACCTCGAGGCCCGGGGCCTTCAGCAGACCGACGTCGATCGATGCCTTCATGTCGCGGAGCTGGCGCCAGTAGAAGTGCTGGCCGGCCGGCCCCGTCATCCATCCCAGGAAGATGTCGCTCGCCGCCTGCATCAGGCGCTGGCCGCTGACGACCCGGTGGCCGCTGTGCTGGTAGCGGCTCCAGCCGAGATATGGCTCGAGGACAGAGCGGCTGGCCTGCTTGACCTGCAGGATGAGCGGGTCGTCGACGTCGCGGCCGCGCAGGAGCACGATGACGCAGATCGTGCCCACGCTGCCGACGCCGACCACTTTGCGCGCCACGTCCACGAAGTCGTAGCGCTCGATGAGCTCCCGGCGGTCGTCCTCGAGCGTCGCGGCGTACTGGTGGAACAGCGTGTGGGCGCTGTCGTCGGCGTTGTCGAGCGCTTCCATGTGCATCATGAGCGGCGGCTGGTCGGTGAAGCGCCGCTTGCCGTCCACGATCTCCGTCATCTTGGCGGCGGCCTGCAGGCTGTCGCGCGTATGTGCCTTGGAGACGAGCGACTCGCTCGCCTTCATCGTCTTCGCGCGCAGCCGGCGGACCATCGCGAGCAGGTCGTCGGCGACCACGTGCGAGTACCACACCTCGAGCTCGCGCATCTCGGCGTAGACGGCCATGTGCTCCCGGTAGGAGCGCACCGCGGCCAACGTGATGGAACGCGCCTCTTCGGCCGTGAAGCCGTTGTCGCGGGCCGCCAGGACGAGGCTCGCCGCGAGGCGCTTGACGTCCCACGAGAACGGCCCCGGCAGCGTCTCGTCGAAGTCGTTGACGTCGAAGAGCAGAGCCCGCTCGGGCGAGGCGTACATGCCGAAGTTGGAGAGGTGCGCGTCGCCGCACAGCTGGACCTGGAGGCCGGTGCGCGGCAACGGCGCCAGGTCCGCGGCCATCAACGCCGCCGAGCCGCGATAGAAGGTGAACGGCGAGGCCGACATGCGGCCCCAGCGGATCGGCGTCAGGTCTTGCTGGCGGTTCTTGTCCTGGGCGCGCAGCAGTGCGACGGGGTCGGGCCTGTCGGGCGCCGGCTTCCATTCGGAGTGGGCGCGGCGAGGTACGAGCTTGCGCAACTCCTTGCCCTTGGCTCTGCGCTCCTCCGGTGTCTCGTGCGCCCACGGCTGCGTCCTGCGCATGGCTAGGCTCCTTCGGGGTTTGTGGCGTCTCTGGAGCGGCGCCGATGGTCCTCATCCACTTGTCCGCGGGCTGCCCCTCCGAAACCGCGGGGCTTTCCCAGGGGCCTCTGCGGAAGGTCTTTGCGAAGGGTCTTCACGGCGCGCGTCCGCCCGGCTGCGGCCTCAGGCCGAGGCCGGCGCGGCGCCGGCGTCCGCCTCCTCGGCCGGCGCCTTCTTCGCCTTGCCGCCCGGCAGGAAGCAGCTCGCCGCAAAGCCGAACAGCCCGAGCACGCCGATCGCGATCAGCGCGTCCTGCAGGCCCTTGTTGCGCGCCGCCTGGTTGATCTCGACGAACGTCCGCGCCAGGGCGGCCGGTTCGTTCTTGCTCTTGAGGAAGACGGCCACCTGCGCGTTGCTCACCGTCTGGGCGTCCTTGCGCAGGAAGACGACGACCTGCGACTTCTCACTGGCGGGGATGCCGCTGAAGTGCTCGACAGCGCCTGAGAACGAGGCGATCAGCGTGCTCATGAGCACGGCGCCGGCGACCGCGGTGCCAAACGCCCCACCGAGGTTGCTCATCGCGCGCGAGAGGCCGGAGATCTCGCTCTGCTCCTTCGCCGGCACCGCGCCTTGCGTGATGTTCATCAGCGGCGCGTTGACCAGACCGATGCCGATGCCGGTGACGATCATGCCGGGCAGGAAGGCCCACTGCTGCGCGCTCGCCTTGAGCTCCAAGGCGATGAGCAGGATGCCAGCGACGATCACGAGCATGCCGATCTGGACGATGAGCTTGGGCGCCACGATCTGGGTGAGCTTGCTCACGCGCGTGGCCACGATGATGATCGCGATCGTCATCGGCAGGATCAGCAGGCCGCTGTGGAAGGCGCTGTAGCCGAGGGCCATCTGCATGAAGACCGGCGTCACGAAGAGGAAGCCGGCCTGCATGAACATGAAGGCGATGATGGCCAGCAGCCCGAACAGCACGGCGCGGTTCTTGAGCATGCCGATGTTGAGCAAGGCGTCCTTGCCGGCCTTGAGCATGTGGCGCTCCCACAGGGCGAACAGGGCGAGCACGACGACGCCGGCGATCACGAAGGGGATCACCGGCGAGATGCCGCCCTCGGCGACGAGCGTGCGCCCCAGACCCACCATGGGCACGCGCGCGGCGGTCCAGCCGTACTTGCTCGCCTGCAGCACGCCGAGCACGACGAGCGCCAGGCCGAGCGCCGAGAGGAAGGCGCCGAGGTAGTCGAGCTTCGCCGTCGGGCGCGGCTGCTTGGGCACCTTGATGCGCGTCGAGAGCGCGAGCGTGGCGAGCACGACGCAGACTTCCAGCAAGAACGACACGCGCCAGGTCAGGTAAGTCGTGAGAAAGCCGCAGATCAGCGGTCCCAGGGCGGCGCCCATGGCGGCCATCGCGCCCACCGCCGCGAAGGCCGAGACGCGCGGCTTGCCGGCGGGGTAGATCGTCCCCACGATGGCGAAGATCGCCGGGATCATCAGCGCCGAGCCGAGGCCCTCGAGCAGCGACCAGCCGAAGATCATCATCGGCAGGCCCTGGCTGAACGCGGTGATCAGCGCGCCGACGCCGTACATCGAGATCCCGAGCGTGAACGTCGTGCGGCGGCCCCAGACGTCGCCGAGCTTGCCGCCGATGAGCATGAACGAGGCCATGACGAGCGAGTAGAGCACCAGCGCCGACTGCACCCCCGAGACGGTGGTGCCGAGGCTCTTGACCACAGACGTGACGGCGACGTTCATCGCCGTCGTGTCGTAGGCGTTGATGAACTGGGCCATGCACAAGGCCACGAGGATGAGCTTCAGCGGCAGCGCCGCTGCGCCGGCGCCCGCGCCGGCGGCAGGCATCGTCTGGGCATTGCTCGACATGTTCCCTCCACGGTTCCCAAGGCGCCGCGCGCACTCCCCATAGCGTGACCGCGGCGGCCGGCGTCTGCCGGCCTCGACACTATCTGTCGGCCGGGGGGCGCGGCAACCGTACATTCGTCGCCCTCGCAAGGCGCGCCTGCGGGCCTGACACCAGACGCGGCATGCAGACCGGTGTCCCCGGCGTGGTCGCGGTGGGCGACCTTGCCGCGTATCCGGGCAAGGTGCGCATGATCGCCGCCGCGGTCGCCGAAGGCTCCACCGCGGCCTCCTCGGCCGAGCGCTATCCGGCCGGGGGGGTCTCCGACTGACCTTCCGCATCGGCGGGAGCGTGAGCCTTCTTCCGGCGCCGTGATACAGTCTCCGGCATGGAGACGGGGCCCGGCCGAGCAGGTGGGACGACTCCGCCGGAGCCTCCCGGCGGACCGCCCGCCGGGGTCGCGGCGGACCATGCGCCCTCGGCGGCCGAGCCCGATCCAGCGTCCGCTCCGGGCCACGTCCCGCCGCCCTCCCTCGATGCGACGCTGCCGGACTCCCCGACGACGGCGCGCGAACGCGAACGGCTCGGCCTCGTGGAGGAGAAGACGCGCGCCTGGCCCATCGCGGCCGTGGCGCGCGGCCTGGCCTTGTTCTGCGGCGCGTTCACGCTCCTCAACGTGGTCGGCGCGTTGCGCACGCCGGGGTTCGACGAGAACATCTGGTGGATCGACCTGCACCTGCTGCCGCAGGCGGCGGCGCTCGTCTTCCTCGTCGCCGCCGCGCTGACGCTTGTCGGCTACGCCGTGCGCCCGCGCATGTCTCGCTGGCGCCGGGCCGTGACGCTCGTCCTCGCGGGGCTCTGCGCCGTCGCGACCGCGGGGAACGGAGTCGACTTCTACGTGTTGTGGAGCCGCGGCGACTTCCGGCCGGGCCTGCCGCTGCCGCTCTCGTTCGTCTTCTGCGCCGGTTTCGGGTTCATCTTCTGGGCCGCCCTGAGGCCGCCGCCGGCCGGGCGCCGCGGGCTGCCGGCGGCGGCCGTCCTCGCCGTCACGGCCGCCGCCTGCGTCGTGCTCTTCCCGCTCGCCCAGGAGCTCTTCTTCGGGAACACGGACTACCTGGGCGGGTCCGCATCACGCCCGGCCGACGCCGTGGTCGTGTTCGGCGCCGAGGTGCACGCCGACGGGAGCCCGTCGTTCGTGCTCATGGACCGCATGGACACCGCCATCGCCCTCTGCAAGGACCACCGGGTCAAGCGCATCATCGTGTCCGGCGCGGTCGGCGTCAGCGGCTACAACGAGGCGCTGGTGATGCGCGACATGGCCGTCAAGGCGGGCGTGCCCAGCAAGGACGTGGTGGTCGATTCGGCGGGCGTGAACACCGAGGCGACCGTGCGCGACACGGTGCCCTTCTTCGGCGGCGTGGGGTGGCGCCGCATCGCCGCCGAGAGCGACTTCTACCACCTGCCGCGCATCAAGCTCGCCTACGCACGCGCCGGCTGGAACGTGCTCACCGTGCCGGCGCACTCCACGCACAGGATCCCGCAGACGCCGTTCCTCGTGCTGCGCGAGGTGCCGGCCTTCTGGGTGTACTACCTGCGCGCCGTCGGCGGCTGAACGCGCCGGCCGGCCGCTGGCGGCCGAAAGCGAAGAGGGCGGGCCGGACGCGCGTCCGGCCCGCCCTCTTCGCTTTCGGCCGCCAGCGGCC
>CAIWHY010000310.1 GCA_903912585.1 uncultured Thermoleophilia bacterium
ACGGCGGCATGACCGATCCGTACTTCGACCTCGGCGACTTCTGCGTCGAGCACCCGCTGACGGACGCGGAGGAGCGGTTCGTCATCGCTCGCTACTGTGGCGGGATGCAGGAGCGCCGGTACGCGAGGATGTTCCTCTACAAGCTCGTCGCCGACCTCTGGTGGAGCATCTGGGCGATGATCCAGGTGCGCCTCTCCAAGATCGACTTCGACTTCTACGAGTACGGCATGAACCGCGTGGCGAGGTTCCACGCCAATGCCGGGCGGCGGGAGTTCGCGGGCTGGCTCGCGACGGTATGAACGCCGAACCTCGAAACGGATACGGGAGCAGTGCATGACAGACGATGAGACACGGCCGGCAGGCGAGGTAGGCACGGACGTCGGCATGGGCAAGGTCGACCCCGGCCTCGCCAAGATGTTCCAGGACGAGGCGCTGCGCGTCGTGGTGGCCGGCGACGCCAAGGGAGTCACGCTGCGCGTGATCGGCGCGCTGGCGTTCTTCCACCACTGCTCTGAGTTCGGTTACATCCAGGCCAAGCTCAACCGTGTCTACACCGACATCGACTTCGCCGGGTACGGCAAGCAGAACGACGCCATCCGCAAGTTCTTCGTCTCCATCGGCTACGCCGAGGACCTCGAGATCAACGCCTTTCACGCCGAGGGCGGCCGGCTGATCTTCAACAACCCCACGAACCACATCCACGTCGACGTCTTCATGGACAAGCTGGACTTCTGCCACCCGATTCCCTGGAAGGGCAGGCTCGAGGTCGACACGCCGACCATTCCGCTGGCGGAACTGCTGCTCGAGAAGATGCAGATCGTCAAGATCAACGAGAAGGACATCATCGACACGATCATGCTGCTGCGCGAGCACGAGATCGCGGCCGACGACGACGACCACATCAACTCCACGCACGTGGGCAAGCTGTGCGCCGCGGAGTGGGGCCTGTGGCGCACGACGACCATGAACCTCGAAAAGGTGCGCGACTACCTGCCGCACCTCGACCTCGAAGAGAACGACAAGAGCGTCGTCGCGCAGCGCGTCGCCGAACTGCTCAGCGCCATGGACGACTACCCCAAGGGCGCCAGGTGGAAGCTGCGCGCGCGGGTGGGCGACAAGGTCCGCTGGTACAACGTCATCGACTGAGGGGACGGCACCGCACAATGGCATTCTGGAGCAAGAAGAGCGGCGCCGAAGCCAAGCGCGTGCGCCTGTTCTACGCCACCGACGTCCACGGATCCGAGCGCACGTTCCGCAAGTTCGTCAACGGCGCCAAGTTCTACAAGGTCGACCACCTCGTCATGGGCGGGGACATCATGGGCAAGTTCATGGTCCCGATCGTCGACGAGGGCGGCGGGCACTACCGCGTGACCCTGCAGGAGGAGCTCTCGCATCTCGACGGCGAGTCCGCCGTACAGGACGTACGCGACCGCATCGAGACGCTCGGCTTCTACCACATCACCGTGACCGAGGACGAGCTGCACGCCATGCAGGCCGACCAGGCCAACATCGACGCGGCGTTCAAGAAGCTCGCGCACGAGCGGCTGGAGCGCTGGGTCGCCATGGCCGACGAGCGCCTCGCCGGCACCGACGTCAAGTGCTACGTCACGGGCGGCAACGACGACCCGCAGGACCTGCTCGACCTGCTCGACAGCATCCACAGCGAGCACGTCATCAACTGCGAGGAGAAGATCGTCGTCCTAGAGGACACGTATCCCATGGCCAACTGCGGCTACAGCAACCCGACGCCGTGGCAGACGCCCCGCGAGACGGACGAGGAGTCGCTTGAGCAGCTGCTCGAGAAGTCCATCGTCGGTATCGAAGACTTCTCCAACGCCATCTTCAACATGCACGTACCGCCCTACGACTGCACGCTCGACGACTGCCCCAAGCTCGACTGGTCCACCGACCCGCCGACGCCGATCGTCGTCGCCGGCGTACCCCAGTCGGCTCCGGCGGGCAGCAAGGCCGTGCGCAAGGTCGTCGAGAAGTACCAGCCGCTCCTGCTCCTGACGGGGCACATCCACGAGTCGCGTGGTCTCGTCAAGGTCGGGAGGACGACGGTGATCAACCCGGGCAGCGAGTACGGGGAGGGCGTCCTGCGCGGCTGCATCTTCACGCTCGAGCCGGGCAAGGTGGTCGGCTACCAGATGACGTCAGGGTGACAGACAAACGCGCGGGGCGAAGCGCGAGCGTGGGTGTGGGTCTCAGCATGATTCTGACAGGGGGTTGAGATGGCAACAGCAGCAAAGCCGGAAGTCTTCAGTCGCAAGGCGTCGGGGTTGTCCCGGGTGATGTCACCCTGGTCGGCGTATATGTACAACTTCCTCACCATGGGGGTCATCTTCCCGTGGACGTTCGTGTGGGCGCCGGCGGCGTTCCCGGGCGTCTCCGTGTGGCAGGCCTGTTTGTACGCGATCCTGCTCGAACTCCCGATCGCGCTCGCCTACGTGTGGATGGCGACGGCGATGCCGCGCAGCGGCGGCGACTACGTGTTCCAGAGCCGCGTACTCGGGGGGGCCGTGGGCTTCCCGGTGGTCATGAGCGGCTTCGTGATCTTCATCCTGCAGTGGGTGGCGCTCGCCGGCTGGCTGCTCGCCCACCTCGGTCTGGCGCCGCTGTTCATGGGTCTCGGCGTGTACTACAAGAGCACCGGCCTCATCAACGCCGCGACCTGGGTGCAATCGGCGCAGGGCTGCGTCGTGACCAGTCTCATCGGCGCGGCGGCCATCGCGGTGCTGCTGGTGACAGGCTTCAAGAACTACGTGCGGCTGCAGTACTTCATGTTCGCCGCAACCGGCATCCTGGTCGTCATCCTGCTGGTGCAGTTCCTGCGCACCTCGCCCGCCCAGTTCGCCACGGCCATCAACCACTTCTCCTTCGTCGTCGACGGCCGCGTCGACTACTATCACTGGATCCAGAAGGACGTTGCCGGCGCCGGCGTCAACCTGCTGCCCAAGTTCGCCTTCGCGGCCACGCTGCTCGCCGTGCCGATCGTCTGGACGAGCCTGCAGTGGGCCACCTACAGCGTGGAGCAGGGCGGCGAGATCAAGGGCGCCCGCGTGTTCAAGAACCAGATGTTCATCATCGTCGGTTCCATGATCTCCGTGGCGGTCGTGCTCGCCCTGATCGCCTTCACTGAGGAGAGGGCGGTCGGCACGGCCTTCTTCAACGCGGTCTCGCACTCGTACTACTACCTGGTAAGCGCCTCCGGAGACGGCATCGGCAGCGTGCGGCCCTTCCCCGGCGTGTTCGCCATCGTGATCTCGAACAATCCGATCATCACGATCCTGGTGGCGGTCAGCGTCATCCTTGCGTCGCTGCAGATCACCTGTAACTGCTACATCGGCATGACGCGCGTCATGGTCGGCATGTCGCTCGACCGCACCTTGCCGGCCTACGTCTCCAAGATCAGCTCACGCTTCCGCTCGCCGGCGGTGGCGCATTGGCTCTACTTCGGCTGCAGCGTCCCGATCATCATCCTCTACAGTTACTGGACGAGGTACGCCAGCATGAGCCTGGGCGTCACCTTCGCGTGCGGCTACGTCTTCGTGATGAGCTGCCTGGCGGCAGCGCTGCTCCCATACCGCGCCAAGGCCCTCTACGACGCGTCGCCGGGTGCCAAGTACACTCTCGGCGGCTTCCCGCTGGTGACGGTCTTCGGCATCATCGGCTTCGTCTTCGGCACGGCGGCGGAGATCGCGTTCCTCACGCACGCAGGCTACGGCCTCAAGGGCACGACCCCATACGTCATCGTGGGCAGCATCTTCGTGATCTGCGTCGTGTGGTACTTCATCACCCGGCAGGTCAACAAGGGCAAGGGCATCGACGTCTCCTACGCCTTCCTGGAGGTCCCGCCTGAGTGAGGCAAGAGTCCACGCCGAAGGGCGCCGGCCGGCCCGCCATCTGGTGAGGCCGGCGCCCTGAAGGCGACGCAGACATCGGGGTGCGGGCCGGTCGCCCGCAGCGACGACCGGCCCGCACACCGCACGGAAAGGCACGGTACATGGCAGCAGGCTCGCATCTGACACCAGAAGAGATCATCGCCCGCATCGACGACTGGAAGGGCAAGGACGTCCGCTACGAGGAGCTCGGCGGCGGCATCACCAACCACAACTACATCGTCTGGGTGGACGGCGGCCGCGAGAACGGCGGCGCCAAGTACGTCATGCGCGTCCCCGGCGTGGGCACCGACATGTTCATCGACCGCAACGTCGAGCGGGACTGCATGATCCAGGCCGCCAAGGCCGGCGTCGGGCCCGCGGTCGTCCACCAGATCGACCCGGAGGGCGCCCTCGTCATCGACTTCGTCGAAGGCGAGGTCATGCACCCGGAAACCATCTCCGGGCACCCCGACCGCCTCAGGCAGGTCGTGGAGACGGTCAAGATCTTCCACGAGAAGTCCGTGTTCCAGCACAAGATCGCGTTGTTCGACATGCTGCGCCACTACAAGAAGCTCGCCGCCGACATCAACGCTCCCATGCCCGATGAGCTCGCCGCGACGGTGAAGGTCCTCGATGATATCGAGGCCGTCATGAAGCGCGCTCCCGTGCCGGACGTGGCCTGCCACAACGACCTGCTGAGTGAGAACTTCATCATCGACGCAGACAACAAGATGTGGGTCATCGACTGGGAGTACGGCGGGATGACCGACCCGTACTTCGACCTCGGCGACTTCGTGATGGAGCACCCGTTCTCGCGCGAGGAGCAGCGGCTCATCATCTCCACCTACTGCGGGGAGATGAACGAGCGCTTCTTCGCGCGCATGATGCTGTACCGGATGACCTCCGGCATCTGGTGGGCCATCTGGGCGATGATCCAGCACACCGTCTCGCAGATCGAGTTCGACTACATGGCTTGGGGTCTCGATCGCGGCGTCAGGCGCGCACACGAGGTCCTCGACGACCCCGACTACACCAAGTGGCTGGCCGAGGCCTGATCCCTCCCTCGAGATGCTGCACGGCGAAAGGAGCGACGACGAGATGGACGAGCACCAGATCACGCCGAAAGGAGGTATGACGTGAAGGTACGACTCTTCTTCGCCACGGACGTGCACGGCTCGGAGGTCTGCTGGCGCAAGTTCATCAACTCGGCCAAGCACTACGAGGTCGACGTGCTGATCCTCGGCGGAGACATGACCGGCAAGGCGATTGTGCCTATCGTCGACGAAGGCGGGGGGCGCTGGCAGTTCAGCATGCAGGACCAGGTCCACAGCCTGCAGGGAGAGGACGAGCTTGTCGCCAACGAGCGGCTCGTCGCCGATCACGGCTACTACCCGGTGCGCATGACGCACGACGAGGTGCAGGACTTCACGGCGCACCCGGAGAAGCTCGACGACGTGTTCACGCGGGAGATGCGGGGCACGGTCGAGCGCTGGGTCCAGTTCGCCGACGAGCGTCTTGCCGGGAGCAAGATCCAGTGCATCGTGTGCCCGGGAAACGACGGCCACGACGATATCGACGAGATCCTCGCCACGTCCAAGTCGATCACGGTGGGCGAAGGCAATGTGATCGACATGCCCGAAGGCTTTCAGCTCGCCTCCAGTGGCTGGACCAACCTCACGCCCTGGGACACCCCGCGCGAAGAGGACGAGCCGGCACTCAAGGCTCGTCTGTTGTCGGTGATGGCCCAGGCGACGGCGCCGCCGGAGCGTCTCGTGATGGGGCTCCACGCGCCGCCTTACGACACGCAGCTCGACGTGGCCCCCAAGATCGACTGGGAGACGCTCACGGTGCAGGGTCAGGACACGGCCCACGTGGGGTCCTCGGCGGTCAAGGAGATCATCCAGGAGGTGCAGCCGATCCTCTCGCTGCACGGCCATATCCACGAGAGCCGCGCCGCCGAGCGCATCGGGCGGACGCTGGCGATCAACCCGGGCAGCTCCTACGTCGAGGGCACGCTCTCGGGCGTGGTCGTGGAGCTGGACGGCAAGAGCAAGGTCAAGCGCTACCGCCTGACTCTGGGGTGAACGTGGTCAGGCGCGAACAATGGGGGGTACGGCGCGCCGCGCCGTCCGCAACAGGACTGTCACAGGAGGTCCACTAGATGGCGACAAACGCCGGGGCACCGCAGGAACAGACGCTGTTCGTGCGCAAGGCGAGCGGTCTGGTCAAAGGCTGGTCGACGACCGACGGCTTCAGGTACTCGTTCTTCTCTACCAACATCTTCCTGGGGATCTGGGGCTTTCTCTACGCGGTCTTCATCCCCGGAGGCAGCGTCTTCTGGAGCATCATCATCACGACGGCGTTCGTGCTGCTCGAGGTCGTGGTCTACGCGGGTCTGATCTCGGCGATGCCGCGCGCCGGCGGTGACTACGTCTGGCAATCGCGCATCTTCCACAGCTCGGTCGGCTTCGTGTTCGGAGCGACGGGATGGTGGTTCATCCTCTGGCTCTGGATCCCGATCTACGCCGCCCTCTGCGTCAACTCGTTCATCAAGCCGATCTTCCGCATCCTGGGTTGGTCCGGCGCCGCCGATTGGCTGGGCACTCACAACGGGATCTTCGTGGCCTCCTTGGCCACGATCGCCCTCGCGACCTACCTGGTCGCCGTCGGCATGAAGACCTACGCCAAGTTCCAGAAGTGGGCCCTCTGGATCGGCCTCGCCGGCTGTGCAGTGGCCGCGATCCTGCTGCTCGTGACCTCGAAGGCCAGCTTCATCACGAACTTCAACCGTGAGGCGCTCCATCTCTACGGCACCAAGGACGCGTATCAGGCCACCATCAAGGCCGCCGGGGACGGCATGCCGTCCTCGATGTTCGCCGGCACCTTGAAGGACACGTTCAAGCTGATCCCCATCATGGCCTTCTGGCTCCTCTGGCCGGTGTGGGGCGCGACGCTGTACGGCGAAGTGCGCGGCGCCAAGGACTTCCGCAAGAACATCTACCAGATGGCCGGCGGCCTCCTCGCGGCGGTCGTGATCGTCATCGCCTTCCTGTTCCTCGTGACCAAGACGATGGGCTGGACGTTCTTCGAGGCGAGCGCCAACGGCTACATGGGCGTCCTGTACGCGTACATCGAGCCCGCCAAGGTCCTGGGTGGCGGCGACTACCTCTCGCCGACGGCGATGGCCGCCTGGATGGTCAACAACGCGGCCTTCCAGGTGATCCTCATCGCTTCGATCTCGCTGATCGTCTTCGGCTGGTGGGGCACGGTGTTCCTCTCGTCGACGCGCATGATCTTCGCGTCCGCCTTCGACCGCATCCTTCCCGAGGGTGTCGCCAAGGTGACGTCCGGCGGCGTGCCCTACGTGGCGCTGCTGCTGATGGCCATCCCGTCCATCATCGTCTCCGCCTTCTACGCCTACTCGCCCTCGTTCGTGCAGCTCACCTACGACGCGACCCTGGTGATCGCGGCCATGTTCTTCGTCACCGGCCTCGCCTTCATGGTCATGCCGTGGCGCGCCAAGGCGATCTGGGACAACTCGGCGCTGCCCAAGGGCAAGATCCTCGGCATCCCGTGGCTGTGTCTGGTCGCCCTCATCTACGCGATCTTCATGGGCTTCAACCTGTTCCTCTGGATCTACGACAAGACCAACGTCTACGGCGTCGGCTACAAGAACAAGAACTCCATGATCTTCATGGGCATCCTGTACGTCGCCGCCATCGCCATCTGGGTCATCGCGTACTTCGTGCGCAAGGGCCAGGGCATGCAGCTCGAGGCGGTCGCCAAGGAGATCCCGGTCGAGTAGTTCGCACAAGGCCCACAGGCAGGCGTCACACTTGTGGCGCCGTGACACCTGCCACGCACGTGTTTCGCGTTTGGGCGGCGCCCCGGCATACGCCGGGGCGCCGCCCGGCACGGAGCGGCGCCAAAGCACCAACAGCCAGCTAGCAGTGGAGGCTGCGGACCGATGAAGATACTCACAAGGATGGGTGACTCCTCGAACGTGGAGCTCACCAAGGAAGAGTTGCGCACGGAGTTCGATCAGGGCTCCGAGTACGCGGCGAAGAAGGCCAAGGTACCGGTCCTCACCGAGAACGAGGTCGACTATCTGGTCGACATGTTCGCCGCCCCCACGCGCATCTGGGGCTGTCAGCGCGGCAACGAAGTCGTGATGACCAAGGACGGCTGCGTCAACGCGCTCAACTCCTCACGCATGTCGAGCGGCGTGGTCGCGCCGGTCAACCGCGAGGTGGGCGTGCGCCTCTTCGAGTCGATGCTCGGCTTCGACTCGATGGAGATCTCGCACAACGACTACTCGGTGAAGCCGCAGCGCTTTCTCAAGGCACTGGAGATGCTGCACGTCGAGCTGCTCATGGAGACGACGATCTTCCCGCTCCTGTACGGCTTCATGCCGAACCTGGGGCTGTACTACCGTCCCGACGGGTCGTTCGAGAACCCGAGCGACCTCCTCCCGATCGGCAAGATCGACGAGGCCCGCAGGACGCAGGAAGAGGCGGGCGAGGCCTGCCTCGACGACTGCATCGAGATGAGCGACTGCATGCTCGAGATGGGCGCCGACGGCATCGACTTCGACACCGTCGCGTCCACCGGCGACGCCGAGTTCTACTCTGTCCTGAAGGCCTGCGACCACGTCGCCAACGACACCGGCCTGCCGGTCGAGATCGGCATGTCGGCCGAGATGGTGCTCGGCTTCCACGGCCAGCTCGAGTACAACGGCAAGCGCCTCGCCGGCATGTGGCCGCACCAGCAGCTGCAGATCTGCGAAGAGGCCGGCTGCGCCATCTTCGGGCCGGTCTCCAACACGAACACCAAGAAGACCGCCCCGTGGAACCTCGGCAAGGCGCTGACCTTCGTCAAGGCCTGCACCGAGATCGCCAAGATCCCCGTCCACCCCAACGTGGGCATGGGCGTCGGCGGAGTGCCGATGTTCGAGACCCCGGCGGTCGACGTGGTGACGCGCTGCAGCGCCGCGATGATCGAGATCGGCCACGCGGACGGGTTGTAGGTGGGTACTGGTGACCCTGCCGGCATGCACATCGCGCATCTGCTGGCCTCGTCAATGGGTGGGATCCGCGCCGCCGGAGATCTGGTGGCACGGATGCAGCTCAGCAAGAAGATGAGGATCACGGAAGCCAAGGAGTATGTGGCCGACAAGCTCCACGTCACGCCGCTCGACCTGTCCGACCCGACGATGATGCGCCAGCTCCGCGAAGAGCTGGACATCGGCGTGATCACGGGCGTGCCGGGCATCGCCAAGGGCCTCGCGGCCAAGGCGCGTATCGCCGAGCTGCTCGACATCAAGATCAACTGCGTCGAGCAGTTCAAGAGGAAGACCGGCTTCGTAGCTGGTCCCAAGGCTGCCGGCGATTGACCCGGCGAGCCACTGGGACCCGGCCCTCCGGGGAGGAGGGCCGGGGAAGGAACTGTCGTCGCTCAGTTCACGAGCGTGAATCCGCATGGCTCGAGGCGAAGGCCGCCGGCCACGTCCGATGCACGCAGAGGATGCGCGGATTTGTGCGGTGAACTGTGCGATTACGTGCTTGCGTGTGCGATTGGCGCAATGTAGCCTTGATGGGCGGCGATCGGCGGCTTGGCGTTCATGCCGCGCACCGTGCTTGTGGCCCTGGGCTTTGAGGAGGAGACATGAAGGACCCTAATCTGTTCGAAGACCTGGTCGCGGTGAGTCCAGGCATGGAGATCTGGTGGGACAGCTCGCCGGTGATCTTCGGCAACTGGTGCGCCAAGATGCTCGCCAAGGCGGAACCCGGCGACCAGGAGACGCTCAAGCGCCAGTTCAAGCGCATGTACGACGTCGACGCCCCGCTGGGCCAGCTCTTCCGCGGCGTCACCACCAACCCGCCGCTGTCGCTGGCGGCCTTCAAGGACGACCCGGCGCGCTGGGAGAAGGTCGCGCAGAAGGTGCTGGCCGAGAACAAGGGCCTCGACACGGAAGGCCTGTTCTGGGTCCTCTACAAAGAGGTCGTGCGGCAGGGCTCGGACATGTTCCTGCCGCTCTTCGAGGCGTCGGGCCACAAGGAGGGCTTCCTCTCCGGCCAGGTCGACCCGCGCAGCGCGTTCGACGGCGAGGCCATGCTGGCCCAGGCGCTCGAGATCCACGCCATCAACCCCAACGTGATGGTCAAGGTGCCGGGCACGGCAGAGGGCTACGAGGTCATCGAAGAGCTCACTGCTCGCGGCATCGCCACCAATAACACGCTCACGTTCGTCCTCTCGCAGCTTCTCGACTGCGCCAAGTCAGTGATGCGCGGCCTCGAGAAGGCCAAGGCCAACGGCGTGGACCTCTCCAGCTGGCGTTCGGTCATCACGCACATGGAGGCGCGCTACGGCGATCTCGGCGGCCTGCGCGAGGATGGGGCCGCGATGGGCATCGAGCTCTCCGACGGCGACGTCCGCCTCGCCGAGCTCGCCATCTTCAAGAAGGCCTACCGCACGATCAACGAGCGCGGCTACCAGAGCAAGATGCTGTCCTGCTCCCTGCGCCTCGGCCCCACGATCGACGGCAAGCAGCAGATCTGGCACCTCGAGGAGAAGGCCGGCGCCAACGTCGTCGTCACCTGCCCGCCGAGCCTGATCGACGAGGTCATCAACTTCCCGCATCCCGAAGACATCAAGTTCAAGCCCAACCAGATCGACGTCGACCCGCCGCAGGAAGTCATGGACAAGCTCATGCGCATCCCGTACTTCGAGCGTGCCTACGACGAGAACGGCTACACCCGCGCGGAGTACAACACGCATCCGGCGCTGGTCAAGACGCACGAGGCCTTCTCCAAGGCCACCAACGAGATGGTCGCGTTCGCCGGCAGTTGCCTCAAGGGCGACTTCCGCGCCGAGTGAGCGACTCCCGACGATCACCCGTTCTACGAAAGGAACGCTGGGCATGACGGACATCAAAGAGAAGATCAATCCCTACGTATGGTCTGCTCCCGAGTACAACACGAGCGTGCTCGACAGGGCGTGGGCGCATCCCGAGTTGGGCCGCATGATGCTCAACGAGAACCCGATCCCGCCGTCGGACGCGGTCGTCGCCGCCATCACCGACATGGCGAAGAGGGGCAACCGCTACCCGGACCGCGCCTATCGCCTGCGTGAGAAGCTCGGCAAGCTGCACGGCGTGGCGGCAGAGATCATCGCCCTCGCCAACGGCTCCTCCGAGACCATCGACGCGATGATGCGCATCTTCCTGCAGCCGGGCGACGAGTTCCTCTGCTCCAACCCGACGTTCGAGATGTTCCCGTCGCGCGCCGGCTACTGCAACGCCAAGACCGTGCAGGTCCCGCTGCGCGAGGAGGACCTGCAGTACGACGTCGAGGGCATGCTTGCCGCCGTCAACGAGCGCACCAAGCTGATCCTCATCATCAACCCGAACAACCCCACGGGCATCTTCATCGACGACGCCGACCTCACCCGCTTCGCCGAGCTCGGCATCCCGATGTGCATCGACGAGGCGTACCTCGACTACCATCCGCAGGTCGACGCCAAGGTCGACTTCGTCAAGAAGTACCCGCACGTCTTCCTGTCGCACACGTTCTCGAAGGCCTTCGGCCTCGCCGGTATCCGCATGGGCTACATGGTCGGCAGCCCCATCGTCGTGGACGCCTTCAACCTCATGTACCTGCCCTGGAACCTCAGCCTCATGGCTATCGCCGCGGCCGAGGCCATCCTGGACACGGGCGAGGTCAAGCAGAAGGTCGTCTACAACAACGACTGGATGAAGAAGTTCGCCGAAGCGCTGTCGGCCAAGGGTCTCCGGCCCTACGAGGCGCACGGCAACTACATGCTCATCGACGCCTCCGTGACCGGCAAGACCAGCCAGGAGATCGTGGACGCAGCGGCCGAGATGCAGCAGGTCATCATCAAGACCATCAAGCCGATCAACGGCAAGGAAGGCTACTTCCGCATCACTCCCGGCACGCCCGAGGAGTGCGAGCGCTTCATGGCGTTCGTCGAGAGCTACTTCTGAGCCGACACAGGCGCGCATGACGCCCGCCCCGCCCTCCCGCAGCAACGGGGAGGGCGGGGCGGGCGGGCTTTCGCACCGG
>CAIWHY010000311.1 GCA_903912585.1 uncultured Thermoleophilia bacterium
ATGTTCTTGCGGACCTTGCGGCGCTGACGTCCTTTGGCTCTCTGAGGCTTGGCCACTCTGCTTTACTCCTCCGGCTTCGCTGCGGCTTCTTACTTCTTGCGCTTGCCGCTGATCGTCCTCTTAGGACCCTTGCGGGAGCGCGCGTTGGTGCGCGTGCGCTGCCCGTTCACCGGCATGCCACGACGGTGGCGGATGCCACGGTAGCAGCCGATGTCCATCAGGCGCTTGATGTTCTGCGAGCGCTCGCGCCGCAGGTCGCCCTCGACCGTGACTTCGCGGTCGATGGCCTCGCGCAGGCGCACGATCTCTTCTTCAGTGAGGTCGCGGACCTTTGTGTTCGGATCGATACCGACCACGCCCAGGACTCTGTTGGACATGGAGCGTCCGATGCCGTAGATGTAGGTCAGTCCGATCTCGACCCGCTTCTGCGGCGGGATGTTGACGCCGGCGATTCGTGCCATCTGGTGTTACCCCTGCCTCTGGCGATGCCGCGGGTTGGAACAGATCACCTGCACCGTACCGTGACGGCGGATGATCTTGCACTTCTCGCACATCGCCTTGACTGATGCTCTTACCTTCATCCGAGATCCTCGCTGCTCGAGCGCACGACGGGCCTGGGGCCGCCGCACACCGCCTCCGGGCGGCCTGTGGCGGCCGCTACTTGAACCGGTACGTGATCCTGCCTCTGCTGAGGTCGTAGGGCGACAGCTCCACCTTGACCCTGTCGCCGGGCAGGATGCGGATGTAGTTCATGCGCATCTTGCCGGAGATGTGGGCGAGCACTTCGTGGTTGTTGTCGAGGTGAACACGAAACATCGTGTTCGGCAGTGCTTCGACGACCTCGCCTTCGATCTCAATGGCTTCTTCTTTGTTCGCCATGCTCCCCACTCGTAGACAGACAGCGGCCTGACATACTACCACAAACGACAGTGCTGGCAAAACACGCCTCTTGCGGCGGCGCGGCGACCGCGACTCCGCGCCGATCCGAGCCTGCGCTAGCCTTGCGCTCCGCCCGTCTCCGAGCGGCGGCGCGTGAGCACCCGCGGCGCCTTCTTGCCCACGGCGACCGTGTGCTCGAAGTGGGCCGAGAGCGACCCGTCGCCGGTCGAGATGCTCCAGCCGTCGTCGGCGACGAACACTTCGTGGCCGCCGGCGTTGACCATCGGCTCGATGGCCAGCACCCAGCCTTCTTCCAGCCTCGGGCCGCGCCCGGGATCCCCGTAATTGGGGATCTGCGGGTCTTCGTGCATCTCGCGCCCCACGCCGTGACCGACGAGCGAACGGACAACGCTGAAGCCCGCGGCCTCCACGACCTCCTGCACGGCGTGCGAGAGGTCGCCGAGCCGCGCGCCCTCGTGGCACTGAGCGATGCCGGCCTCCAGCGACTCTCGGGTCACGTCCAGCAGTCGCAGTGCTTCGGCTTCGACCGCGCCCATCGAGAGCGTGATGGCCGAGTCGGCCACGTACCCGTCGAGCGTCACGCCCACGTCGATGCTCAGGATGTCGCCCTCGGCTATCCGGTACGCGCCCGGGATGCCGTGTACCACCATGTCGTTCGGCGAGGCGCAGATCGAGCCCGGGAACCCCCGGTAGCCGAGGAACGTCGGCACACCGCCGCGCGCCCGGATGAAGCGCTCCGCGAGCTCGTCCAGGTCGGCGGTGCTCACGCCCGGCCGGGCCTCCGCAGCAAGCATGTCGAGGCAGTCCGCCAGGATGTCACCCGCGGCGGCGATCTTGGCGACCTCCGCCGCTGACTTGCGGACGATCACGTGGCGTCAGCCTCCCGCAAGGAGGGCCTGGACCTGTGCGAACACGTCGTCGGGCAGCTTGCCGCCGCCGTAGGCGGATTGCAGCACGCCGTGGCCCTCGTAGTAGCCCACGAGAGGCTCCGTCTGCGCGCGGTACACCTCAAGGCGGTGGCGCACCGTCTCCTCGTTGTCGTCGGTGCGCTGGTAGAGCTCGGAGCCGCAGACGTCGCAGATTCCCTTCGCCTTGGGAGGGTCGAACACGACGTGATAGCCCTTGCCGCAGCCGCGGCACATGCGCCGGCCGGCGAGGCGCTGCACGAGCTCGTCCTCGGGGACGTCGATGAGGATGACGTGCGAGACCGCGCGTCCCGCCTCTGCGAGCATCGCGTCCAGGCGCTCGGCCTGCTCGATCGTTCGCGGGAAGCCGTCGAGCAGGAAGCCGTTCTGTGCGTCCGGCTCGGCGAGCCGGTCGCGCACGACGCCGATCACGACCTCGTCCGGCACTAGCCCACCGCTCTCCATGAACTTCTGCGCCGCCAGGCCCATGTCCGTGCCCTGAGCGACGGCGGCGCGCAGCATCTCGCCGGTCGAGATGTGCGGCAGGCCGAACTTCGCCACGATGCGCTCGGCCTGCGTGCCCTTGCCGGCGCCGGGGGCGCCGAGGAGGATGACGTTGAGCTGGGCGTCGGTCATCGGCACTCCACTACTTGAGGAAGCCCTCGTAGTGGCGCATGAGCAGCTGGGCTTCCATCTGCCGCATGGTGTCGAGCGCGACGCCGACCACGATCAGCAGCGACGTGCCGCCAAAGTAGAACGGCACGTTGAGGAAGCGCGACATGATCCACGGCAGCACGGCGAGGGAGGCGAGAAAGAGCGCTCCCGGCAGCGTGAGCCGCGTGAGGATCCGGTCGAGGTACTCCGCCGTGGGACGGCCGGGCCGCACGCCCGGGATGAAGCCGCCGTACTTCTTGAGGTTGTCGGCCTGGTCGATAGGGTTGAACGTCACGGCCGTGTAGAAGTACGTGAAGATGATGATGAGGATGGCCTCGCCGATGATGTAGAGGAACGTGGTCGGCCCGAACGTCTTGTTGAACCAGCCGGCGACGCCCCCGGTCCCGAAGAACTGCGCGAACGTCGGCACGATCATCATGATCGACGACGCGAAGATGACCGGGATGACGCCGGCCATGTTGACCTTGAGCGGGATGAACGTGCTCGTCCCGCCCATCATACGGCGCCCCACGACGCGCTTCGCGTACTGCACCGGCACGCGCCGCTCGCCGGTCGTGATCCAGACGACGCCGACGACCACAGCGAGGGCGATCAGGAGGAACAGGATGATCGTGATCACGCTCATGGTGAAGAGCTTGGCGGCGCCGCTCGGGATACGGGAGACGATGCTGATGAAGATGATGATCGACATGCCGTTGCCGATGCCGCGCGCCGTGATGAGCTCGCCGAGCCACATGACGACCACGGCGCCGGTCACGAGACCGGCGATGATCAGCGAACTACGCCAGATGCTCATGGTGGGCAGGATGCCCTCGCTCTTGAACAGCACGACGTAGCCTATCGCCTGCACGAACGACAGGGCGACGGTGAGCCAGCGCGTGTACTTGGTGATCTCTTTCTGGCCCTGCTCGCCCTCTTTGGCGAGGTCCTCGAGCTTGGGGATCACGACGGTGAGCAGCTGCATGATGATCGATGCCGTGATGTACGGCATGATGCCGAGCGCGAACAGCGCCAGGCGGCCGAGCGCACCGCCCGAGAACAGGTTCAGGAAGCCGAGGACTCCCTGGTTGCCGCTCGCGATGAACTTGGCGACGGCGGCCGTGTCCACGCCGGGGACCGGCACGTGGTCGCCGAAACGGTAGATGGCGATCATCGCCGCCGTGAAGAGGAGCTTCGTACGAAGATCCGGGAGCTTCCAGGCGTTGACCAGCGATTGCCAGAGCTTGTTGTTCACAGCCCCGTCCCCCCCGCGCCGCTCAGAGGAGCTCGGCCTTGCCGCCGGCCGCCTCGATCTTTTCCACGGCACTGCGTGAGTACTGGTGGATGCGCACGTTGAGCGCCTTGTCGAGGTCGCCGCCGCCGAGGATCTTGATGGGCGTGCGGGTGTTCTTGACGATGCCCTTGGCGACGAGCGCCTCCGCCGTGACCTCGTCGCCCGCCGCGAAGGCGAGCGAGAGACGGCCCACGTTGACCGGCACCGCGTAGGTACGGAACGGGCCGATGGGCATGCTCTTCTTCATGTGCGGCCCGCGAAGCTTGCCAAGGCGCATGTAGAGCGGCATCTGGCCGCCCTCGTAGCCGGGGCGCACGCCGCCGCCGGACCGGGCGTTGTAGCCCTTGTGGCCCTTGCCCGCGGTCTTGCCCTGGCCGGTGCCCTTGCCGCGGCCGAGACGCTTGGTGTTCTTCGTCGAGCCCGGGTTCGGGCGCAGGTTGTGCAGTCCTATTTCAGCCATGTCACGACTTCTTCGTTACCGGCCGCACCTCGAGGAGGTAGGCGACCTTGTTGACCATGCCGCGGATCACGGGGGTGTCCTCGTGGACCACGGTGTGGCGGATGCGCTTGAGGCCGAGCGCGCGCAGCGTGCCTCGGTGATCAGGCTTGCGACCGATCGAGCTCTTGATCTGGGTGATCTCGAGATACGTCGTCATGCAGATCAGGCCTCCCCGGCCGCCGCGGCGGGAGCTTCCTCGCCGGCCGGCGCTTCACGCTGGTCGAGGCCGAGCACCTGCGCTACCGAGATGCCGCGCAGGCGCGCCTGGCCCTCGGGGGTCTTGAGCGACTGCAGGCCGGCCACGGTGGCGCGCACCAGGTTGATGGGGTTGGTGGTCCCCAGCGACTTGGTGAGGATGTCGCGCACGCCGGCTAGCTCGAGGACGGCGCGCACGCCGCCGGCAGCGATGACGCCGGTACCGGGAGCGGCAGGCTTGAGCAACACTCGGGCGGCGCCGAAGCGGCCCATGACCTGGTGCGTGGTCGTGGTGCCGTTGTAGCGCGGCACGGTGAACAGGTTCTTCTTCGCGTCCTCGATCGCCTTCTGGATCGCCAGCGGCACCTCGCGCGCCTTGCCGTAGCCGGCGCCTACGTGACCGTTCTCGTCACCGACGACGACCAGGGCCGTGAAGGAGAACCGCCGGCCGCCCTTGACGACCTTGGCGACGCGGTTGATGTCGACAACGCGCTCTTTGAGTTCGTTGCCATCGCTGAATGATCCTCTAGCCACGGGGTCCTTTACTCCTTGTCAGAAAACCAGGCCGCCCTCGCGGGCGCCCTCGGCGAGAGCCTTGACGCGGCCGTGGTACAGATAACCCGACCGGTCGAAGACGACGCGTTCTATGCCTTTGTCCTTGGCGCGCTGCGCTAGCAGTTCGCCGACCTTCTTTGCGACTTCGGCCTTCTTGAGGCCCTTGCCCTCCACCTCGGTGGAACGTACGGCGGCCAGCGTCCGGGCCTCCGCGTCGTCGACCAGCTGGGCATAGATCGCCTTGTTGGAACGGTAGACCGAGACGCGCGGGCGCTCGGCTGTGCCCGAGATGCGCCCGCGGATGCGCCGCTTGCGGCGGGCCCGGGCTTCTCTGATCGTTGGTGCGCTCATCTTGTGGACGTCCCTCTTCTCTCAGGCAGCGCGCTAGGCCCGCTTGCCGACCTTGCGCTGCACGTACTCGCCGGCGTACCGGATGCCCTTGCCCTTGTAGGGCTCGGGCGGGCGGGTGGAACGGACTTTGGCGGCCACCTCGCCGACCACCTGCTTGTCGATGCCTCTGACGATCACGACCGTCGCCTGCGGCGTCTCGAACGCGATGTTCTCGGGCGGCTCGATGAGCACCGGGTGGCTGTAGCCCACCAGCAGCTCGAGCGCGTCGCCCTTGACACTGGCGCGGTAGCCGACGCCGACGATCTCGAGACGTTTCTCGAAGCCGTCCGTGACGCCGGTCACCATGTTGGCGATCAGCGTGCGCGTGAGGCCGTGCAGCGAGCGATGCGGACCGCTGTCGGTGGGGCGCTTGACTTCGATCACGCCGTCGCCGATCTCGACCAGCATCTCACGCGGCACCCGCTGGGTGAGTTCACCCTTGGGTCCCTTGACCGTCACGACGGCGTTGTCGTAATGAAACTCGACGCCGTCGGGCAGCGGTATGGGAGCTTTTCCGATCCTCGACATGTGCCGTCCTTACCAGATGAAGCAGATCACCTCGCCACCCAGGCCCAGTTTCCGCGCTTGCGCGCTGGTCACGAGGCCGCGTGACGTGGAGATGATCGCCGTGCCGAGCCCGCCGAGCACTTTGGGCAACGACTCCTTCTTGGCGTAGACACGACGCCCGGGCTTGGAGACGCGCTTGATGCCGGAGATGACCCGCTCTCGGTTTTTGCCATACTTGAGCTCGACGATGATGACCTCGCCGTGCTCGCCTTGCTTGGTCGCGTACCCGACGACGTAGCCCTGCTCCGTCATCAGCCGGGCGATCTCGACCTTCATGCGCGACGACGGGATCTCGACCGTCGTGTGCCGAGCCGTGCTGCCGTTGCGGATGCGCGTCAGCATGTCGGCGATTGGATCTGTCATTGACATGTTCTGCCCGCCTCCTTACCAGCTCGACTTGGTGAGCCCGGGGATGACGCCCTGATGCGCGACTTCGCGCAGGCAGATGCGGCAGATCCCGAACTTGCGGTAGTAAGCGCGCGGGCGGCCACACCTGGCGCAGCGATTGTACTCGCGCGTCTTGTAGCGCTGCTTGCGCCCGGCCTTCACCACGAGGGATGTCTTAGCCATGCTTCAGCTGCTCCTAGTTCGACCGGAACGGCATGCCCAGCTTGGCCAGCAAGGCGCGCCCTTCCTCGTCTGTCTTGGCGGTCGTCGTGATGACGATGTTGAGACCGCGGAACGTTTCGACCGTGTCGTAGTCGATCTCGGGGAATATCGTCTGCTCGCGCACGCCCATGGCGAAGTTGCCGCGACCGTCGAACTGGTTCGGCGAGATGCCGCGGAAGTCGCGGATGCGCGGCAGGGCGATGGAGACGAGACGGTCGATCATCTCGTACATGCGCTCGCCGCGCAGCGTCACGCGACAGCCGATGGACATACCCTCGCGCAGCTTGAAGCTGGCGATCGACTTGCGCGCCTTGGTGATCGCGGGCCGCTGGCCGGCGATGAGCGCCATCTCCTCGACCGCCTCGTCGAGCACCTTGGCGTTCGTCTTGGCCTCGCCGACGCCCATATTGAGGGTCACCTTGGTCACGCGCGGCACTTCCATGACGTTGCGGTAGCCGAACTCCTCTTTGAGTTGCGGCACGATCTCTGCTTTGTACCTGTCCTTGAGCCTGGCCATGGTCACGCCTTGTCGATGTCTTTGCCGCAGTTGGCGCGGCGGCATGTACGGGTCTTGCCGCCGCCCTCGAGCAGCCGGAAGCCGACGCGGGTCGGCTGGCCGCAGGCGGGGCACACGAGCATCACGTTGGACACGTCGATCGCGGCCTCGCGCTCGATCACGCCGCCCTGCGGATTCTTCTTGGGGTTCGGCTTGGTGTGCTTCTTGACCATGTTGAGCCGCTCTATGACCACCCGGTGCGACTCTGTGTCGACGCGCAGCACTTTGCCGGTCTTGCCGGACTCCTTGCCGGTGACGACCTTGACCTGGTCGCCCTTGTGGATCTTCATGTGGCTCATCACAGCACCTCGGGAGCGAGCGACACGATCTTCATGAAGTTCTTCTCGCGCAGCTCGCGGGCCACGGGGCCGAAGATGCGGGTCCCACGCGGGTTGTTCTGATTGTCGATCAGCACGGCGGCGTTCTCGTCGAACGCGATGTACGTGCCGTCCTTGCGACCGAACTCCTTCTTGGTGCGCACGATGACTGCGCGCACGACCTCGCCCTTCTTCACGCTGCCGCCGGGCGTGGCCACCTTGACGGTACCGACGATGATGTCGCCGACCGTACCGTAGCGCCGCCTCGAGCCTCCGCGGATCCGGATACAGAGGATCTCGCGGGCGCCCGTGTTGTCGGCCACTCGTAGTCTGGACTCAACCTGGATCATGTGTTTCCTCTGCCGGCTTTCTTACTTTGCCTTCTCGAGGATCTCGAGAAGGCGCCACCGCTTGCTGGCGCTGAGCGGACGCGTCTCGACGACTCTCACGAGATCGCCGATGCCGGCCGCGTTCTGCTCGTCGTGGACGTGCAGCTTGCTCGAGCGGCGCACGACCTTGCCGTACCGCTCGTGCTTCTGCGCCACGTCGATGCGCACCACGATCGTCTTGTCCATGGCGTCACTGACGACGACGCCGCGGCGTTCCTTGCGACCAGGGACCTTCTCCGGCACCTTGCGCTCGGCCTTGGCCCTCGTCTTGGCGGCCGAGAGCTTCTTGGCCGGCTTGACGGCCACAGTCTCGGCGGCCTTCTTGGCGGCCGGCTTCTTGGCCGTGGTCTTCTTCGCCGCCGTCTTCTTGGCGGCCGGCTTGCGCGCGGCCGTCTGCTTGGGAGCGGGCTTGCCGCTGTCGGTCTTCTTCGTCGTCGCCATCAGGCTTCACCACCGGCTGCAGTGCGTTCGCGCTTGCGTTCCGACTGCATGGTGAGCAGGCGGGAGATCTCGCGGCGCGTCGCGTTCAACTTATGCGGATTGTCGAGCTGCCCGGTAGCGTGCTGGAAGCGCAGGTTGAAAAGTTCCTTGCGCGTGTCCTTCAGGCGCACGATGAGCTCGTCATCGGACAGCTCTCTGAGCTTGCTAGCTTTCAAGGAGACTGCCCTCCCTCGTCACGAACTTGCACTTGATGGGCAGCTTGTGCGCAGCCAGGCGCATGGCCTCGCGGGCCACGGGCTCACTCACGCCGGCAAGCTCGAACATGACCTTGCCGGGCTTGACCACGGCCACCCAGGACTCAGGCGAACCTTTGCCGCCGCCCATGCGGGTCTCAGCGGCCTTGCGCGTGATCGGCTTGTGCGGGAACACGTTGATCCACACCTTCCCACCACGCTTGATATGGCGCGTCATGGCGACACGGGCGGCTTCGATCTGGCGGTTGGTCAACCAGCCACGATCGATGGCCTTCAGCCCGTACTGGCCGAACTCGACCGTATTGCCGCCTCTGGACGTGCCGGCCATGCGGCCGCGCTGTTGTTTCCTGTGCTTGACTCTCTTCGGCAGAAGCATCGTCTACGTCCTCCGTCAGCTCTGCTCTGGCTTGGGCTCGACCGGCTTCTCTGCGGGAGCCGCTGCGGGGGCCGGCTTGGGAGCCGGCGCAGCCTTGCGCTCCGGAGCACGACGACCCATCGGGACGCTCGGACCGCTAGGTCCGGGACGACCCTGGCCTTGGCCACCACGGCCGCCGCCTCCGCCACCGGGACGGCCACCAAAGCCGCCGCCGCCGCCGGGACGTCCGCCGCCACCGCCGCCGCCACCGGGCCGGCCACCCTGGCCGCCGGGACGTCCGCCGGGACCGCCGGGACCGCCACCGGGACGACCGCCGCCACCGGGACGCGGGCGACGATCGCGCCCGCGGTCGTCGCGGCGCTGCTCGTCACGCTCCAGGCGTGCCTTGGTCTCGTCCATCGGGTAGCCCTCGGGCAGGATCTCGCCCTTGTTGATCCAGACCTTCACGCCGATGCGGCCGAAGGTGGTGCGCGCCTCGCGGAAGCCGTAGTCGATGTCGGCGCGCAACGTGTGCAGCGGCACGCGACCCTCGCTGTAGTGCTCCATGCGCGCCATCTCGGCGCCGCCCAGACGGCCACCGCAGCGCACGCGCATGCCGGCGGCACCGGAGCGCATCGCGCTCGTGAGTGCCCGCTTCATCGCGCGCCTGAAGCTGACGCGGTTCTCGAGCTGTTCGGCGATCGACTGCGCGACCAGCACGGCGTCGAGCTCGGGGCGCTTGACCTCGATGATGTTGACCTGAACGTTCTTGTGCGTCATGCCGTGGATCTCTTTGCGCAGCGCGTCGACCTCGGAGCCGCTCTTGCCGATCACGATGCCGGGGCGTGCGGTGTGGATGTCGATGGTGACGTTGTTCTGATCCTTGCGGATGATGATGCGCGACAGTCCGGCGTGCGCGAGCTTCTGCATGATGTGCGTGCGGATCTGCTCGTCCTCAGCCAAAAACTCTTTGAACTCTTTCTCCGTATACCAGTGCGACTTCCAGTCGTGGATGACGCCCACACGAAAGCCGCCCGGATGCACCTTCTGGCCCACTAGGAACGGACCTCCCTCTGCGCCACCGCGATGGTGATGTGACTGCTGCGTTTGCGGATGCGATTGACGCGGCCCATCGCCCGGAACTGCCAGCGCTTGAGGGTCGGACCCTCATCCACGCGAGCCTCCTGGACGTACAGGTCGTCGGCCGAGAACGCGTTGTTGTTCTCAGCATTTGCAACCGCCGAGTTCAGGACTCGGGCGA
>CAIWHY010000312.1 GCA_903912585.1 uncultured Thermoleophilia bacterium
TGTGCCGCGTCCGGCCTGCTCGTCATCCGTCCTCCTCGTCGCCGGGGGCGATGCTACACGGCCGCGCCGGTCGCGGTCGACGCCGCCGGGGGCGAGGGCGGCGCGGAGCGCGGCCGGCGCCGCTGCGGCGAGAGGACGGCGGACGGCGGAGCCGCAGTACGCGCAGCGGCGCGGCGGCACAGAGACGGGGCCCCCGGGCGCTTTTCGCGCCCGGCGGCCCCGTCGGCGTCCGTCTCGGCGGCGGCGCTCCGCCCGCCGCCCAAGCCTCTCTAGAGTTCCTCGTTGCCCGGAGGCAGCGGGACCTCACCCATCGGCCCGTCCGAAAGCGGGATCTGCGGAAGGGCCGTATCGTTCATGCTGGTCTCACGGAAGGCATCGCCTGCGGGGCTCTCCGGCGCCTCCGCCGGCGCCTCCGCATCGGCGCCGATGCCGAGCTCCCTGGCGTGCTCAGGCTCCTTCTCCGGCAGGATGTGCCGCAGGAAGCGCTTGGTGCGGTCGTCCTTGGGGTGGAAGAAGACCTCGCTCGGCGGCCCCTCCTCGATGAAGTAGCCGTCGTCCATGTACACGACCCGGTCGGCCACGTCGCGGCTGAAGCCCATCTCGTGGCTGACGACGATCATCGTCATGCCCTGGGAGGCGAGATCCTTCATGACCTTGAGCACCTCGCCGATGAGCTCCGGGTCGAGCGCGCTGGTGGGCTCGTCAAAGAGCATCAGCACGGGGTCCATCGCCATCGCGCGGGCGATCGCCACGCGCTGCTTCTGGCCGCCCGAGAGCTGGCTCGGGAAGAAGTCCATGCGCTCGGCGAGGCCCACCTTGGTGAGCAGCTCGTGGGCCTTGCGCTCTGCCTCGTCCTTCTTCTGGCGCTTCACCAGGATAGGACCTTCGGTCACGTTCTCGGTGGCGTCCTTGTGCGGGAAGAGGTTGAACTCCTGGAACACCATCCCGCACTTCATGCGGATCTCGTGGACGTCCTTCTTGAACCTGCTGCCGTGACTGCCGCAGGTCACGTGGACGCCGCCGACGGAGATCTCGCCGGTGGTGGGGTCCTCGAGGAAGTTGAGGCAGCGCAGGAACGTACTCTTGCCCGAGCCGGACGGCCCGATGAGCACGACGACCTCGCCCTTGTGGACTTCGAGGTCGACGCCTTTGAGCACGTGGTTCTTGCCGAAGTACTTCTGCAGGTGTTCGACCTTGACGACGATCTCCTTGCCGACGGTGTGCCGGTCGGCGCCGATGTGGGCTTCGGGAGTGGCCATGCTAGTTCTTCCCCTTCTGCTTCTCGCGCGCCTTGTCACGGGCCATGCGGTTCTCGAGCTTCGCCTGCCAGAAACTGAAGAAGATGGTCAGCGCCCAGTAGAACGCGGCCGCCACGAGCAAGGCCGACATGAAACTGAAGGTCGCCGCGCCGGCGAGCTGCGCCCGCCGCAGCAGCTCTTCCACCGTGATCACCGACACCAGCGAGGTGTCCTTGATCAGGGCGATGAAGTCGTTGCCCACGGCGGGGATGACGATCTTGAAAGCCTGCGGAAGGATGATGCGCCGCTGGGTCTGCCAGCCGCTCAGGCCGATGGCCCAGGCGGCTTCGTTCTGGCCCTTGGGCACCGCCTGGATGCCGGCACGGAACACCTCGGTGAGATAGGCGCCGTAGTTGAGCGAGAGGGCGGCCACGCCGGACCAGAAGGCCGGCGGGTTGAGCGTCTGCGGCAGGCCGAACGCCCTGATGAACTCGGGGATCACCTGGTAGATGGCGATGATCTGCAGCAGGAGAGGCGTCCCTCGGAA
>CAIWHY010000313.1 GCA_903912585.1 uncultured Thermoleophilia bacterium
AGCGACTTGTCCGTGAGGACGCAGACGTCGAGGAGCCCGTCGCGCATGTCCGCCAGCGGCGTGATGCCGAAGCCGCCGCCGTAGTTGGAGGCGTTCCCGAAGACGGCGAAGTAGCCCTCCACGGTGCGCTCCGCACACGTGACGCGGATGAGCGGCTCGTCCTTGGTAAGGTACGTGGCAAGGCCCTGGACGGCGAAGGCCGCCTCCTTGAACGCCTTCTTCATCACGGGGTTGAGCGACGCGACGACGGCGGCGTCCATGCCGACCCCGGCCATCAGTGCGAAGTAGCGCTCGCCGGCGCGGCCCAGGTCGATCCACGAGATCGTCCCGGTATCGAGGAGCCGCACCGCGTCCGGCGGGTCGAGCGGGATGCCGAGCTCCATGGCCAGCACGTTGACCGTGCCGGTCGGGATGATGGCCAGCGGGACGTCGCTCCCGGCCAGACCGTTGATGGTCTCGTTGATGGTGCCGTCGCCGCCCAGCGCGCACACGATGTCGAACCCCTCGGCGACCCCTTCGCGAGCGAGCCGCTTGGCGTCGCCGGGACTCTGCGTGGGCCGCTCCTCGACCTCGTACCCGAGGCCGCGCAGCGCCCCGACGACGAGCGGCTCGTCGCGCTTGAAGCCGCCCCCGCCGGAGTGGGAGTTCCAGATCACCAGGAGCCTGCGACCAGGCGTGATCATGGCTGAAGCCCGCCTTCGGCGTCGGACGAGAGAGCGGGACGGATGTGTGCGACGGCGGTCATGAGCGGCGGCAGTGCCGGGAAGCTTATACCCCGCATCGTCATCTCGGTTCGCGAAGCGCTGGACAATACGTTTCGGTAGCCGTATCATTCGGTTACCGAAATGAATACGGCAGGCACACAGACCGACCACAGAGACGTCACGGAACAGCTCGTGCAGCTGCTGCCGGAGCTCGCCGTGACGCTGTACGAGGCCGGCCCCCACGACGAGGCACGGCGGCACCCGCGCGCCGAGCCGCTCACGGGCCGGCAGATGAAGGCCGTCATGTACCTCGCCCACCACGGCAAGGCCACCATGGGCGAGTTCGCCGACGGCCTCGAGATCGGCCGCGCCGCCGCCAGCGAGCTCGCGGCGCGGCTCATCGACAAAGGCGTCGCCGTGCGCGAGCCGGACCCGGCCGACCGCCGCATCGTCCACCTGAGGCTCGCCGGCGAGGCGGAAGGCTACGCCGACGTCATGCTCGCCCAGTGGCGCGGCCAGCTGGAGCAGGCGTTCGCCCTCTACCCAGCGATCGACCCCGAGACCCTCGTCGCGTTCGTGCGCACGCTCATCACACTGCTGAGAGGACAGCCACAGCCATGAGTACACCGGTCCCTGCCGAGGCCGCCACCGCCAGGCCCGCCCGCAACCCTTGGGCGGTCCTCGCGGTCCTCTGCCTCGGCCTCTTCATGATCCTGCTCGACGGCACGATCGTGAACATCGCCATCCCGCACATCCAGACGTACTTCAACACGGCGTTCAGCAACATCGAATGGGTCATGAACGCCTACATCCTCGTGTTCGCCGTCCTGCTCGTGCCCATGGGCCGGTTCGGCGACCTCTGGGGCCGCCGCAGGCTCTTCGTGGGCGGCATGACGCTCTTCACGCTCGGGTCGCTCGCCTGCGGCCTCGCCCCGAGCATCTACCTGCTGATCGCCTTCCGCGTCGTGCAAGGCATCGGCGGGGCGGCGATGATGCCCTCGACGCTGAGCATCATCGCGACCGTCGTCCCGCCCCACAAGCGCGGCGCCGCCATGGGCGTGTGGGGCGGCGTGTCCGGCCTTGCCTCGGGTCTCGGCCCCGTGCTCGGCGGCATCATCCTCCAGTACATCACCTGGCCCACGGTCGCCGGCAGCTGGCGCTGGATCTTCCTCGTCAACATCCCCGTGGGCATCGTCGGCGTCGTCCTGGCCCTGCGCCTCGTCCCCGAGAGCAAGAACCCCACGGCGGTCGAGTCGCTGGACGTCCCCGGCATCGGGCTCCTGTCCGTCTCGCTGTTCTGCCTCACGTTCGCGCTCATCGAGGGGCAGCGCTTCGGCTGGACCTCGGCCACGATCCTCGGCCTGTTCGCGGCCACGGTCGTCGCCTTCGGCCTCTTCTACTGGCGCGAGCACCGCGTGCGCCAGCCGCTCATCGACTTCTCGCTGTTCCGCAGCGTCAACTTCGCCGCCGGCAACGCCACCGGGCTGCTGCTGAGCGCGGCGATGATGGGCGCCTTCTTCACGATCCCGATCTTCCTGCAGTCCGTCCTCGGCTTCAGCGCCATCAAGGCGGGCCTCGTGATGGCGCCGATGTCGGTGGTCATCATCTTCGCGGCGCCGCTGGCGGGGACGCTCTCCGACCGGCTCGGCAGCAAGTGGATCGTCGCGGCCGGCATGTTCCTCCTCGCCTTCGGCCTGGCGTGGATGGCCGGCCTCGTCCCCGGCCTGGCCAAGATCTCGCCGGCCACGACGCCGATGAGCCTGCTGGTGCCGTTCCTGATCTCCGGCGTCGGCATCGGCCTCGCGGTCGCCCCGGTGACGTCGGCGGTCATGGCCACCGCTCCCAGGGACCGCGTCGGCAACGCCTCCGGGGTCCTCTCCACGATGCGCCAGGTAGGCAGCCTCATGGGCATCGCGATCCTCGGGGCCGTGCTGCAGAACCGGATCACGGCCAACATCACCAGCGGAGTCCACGCGATCCAGGGCATCCCCGAGGCGGTCAAGCAGAAGATCGTCTCCGGGGCGGCGAGCGGCGGCGCGCAGATGGGCATCCCCAAAGGCATCACCGGCATGCCGGCCGCGGCGATGAAGACGCTGGAAGCGCTCTTCCAGACCTGGTTCACGAACGCCGTCGCCACCACCTTCGTGGTGGCCGTGATCCTCGCCGTGGTCGGCGGGCTGTGCGCGTTGCTGCTCCGCAGCCACGTGCGGGACGCAGAGGCCGCCGCAGACGGCGTACAGTCCGCCGGCGTCGACCTCACGGCCGGCGCCGTTGCCCGGACCGGCGACGCGTGACCCAGGGGCTTCGAGCCCAGCCAAGGAGATGAGCGCCACCCCGGCGAATCACTGGGCACGCAGAGTGGGTACGTAGAAGGTGTACTGGAGGTCTGGCATGCCCGCGCAGACGCAGAGCGCGCAGAAGGTGATCGTCATCCCGCAGCAGCTTGAGGACTATTTCCTCGAGCGGCTCAGCCGGGTCTACGCGGGCCGCGACGACGTGCGCGTCGTCGTGGACCGCCGCGCCGGCGAGCGCCGCCGGGCGCGCTGGGTCAGCGGCCCGGGACCGTTCAGCGAGCGGCGACGCGACGACCGGCGTGAGACCGGCGAGGTGAGCTGGTCGCTTCCGGAGATGCCGTTCTCGGCATCCTGAAGACTCCGGCAAGCGTACGCACGAAGGGCCGGCGCTCGCGCCGGCCCTTTTCGCCGGTCCACTCCTCTGCCGCCACGCTCAGATCCAGCCGTTCTCCCGGCTCACGATGACCGCCTGGGCGCGGTCGACCACGTTCAGCTTGTGGTACACGTTGTGCAGGTGGTTGCGCACGGTGCTCTGGCTGAGGTCGAGCGCCCGCGCCACCTGCTTGTAGGTCTTGCCGCTCGCGAGCAGCCCGAGCACCTCGAGCTCGCGGTCCGTCATCGGGTTGGGGATATCGCCCTTGGGCGGCCCCAGTTCGCCGAGATGGACTTTGACCCGGGCCAGAAGTTCCTTGATGTGGAACGGCTTCGTGATGTAGTCC
>CAIWHY010000314.1 GCA_903912585.1 uncultured Thermoleophilia bacterium
CTCAGGTTCTCAGAACAGGCCGATGATGCGGCCGGTCTCGACGTCGATGTCGACGTCGACGGCAGCCGGCCGCTTGGCCAGCCCGGGCATGGTGCGCATCTCGCCGAGCAGCGGGTACAGGTACCCGGCGCCGGTGGCCGGCCTGATGTCGCGGATCGGCACGCGGAAGCCGCGCGGCCGGCCCTTGAGCGCCGGGTCGTGGCTCAGCGAGAGGTGCGTCTTGGCCATGCAGAGCGGCAGCTTGTCCAGGCCCTGCTCGGTGAACTGCTTGATCTTGGCCTCGGCCTCGGGCAGGTAGTCCACGCCGTCGGCGCCGTAGATCTTGGTCGCGATGGTCTCGATCTTCTCCTTGATGGAGGCGTCGAGGGAGTAGAGGAACTTGAAGTCCCCGCCCTTGTCGGCGGCCGCCTTGACGATCTCGGCCGCTTCCTGGCCGCCGTCGCCGCCGAGCGCGTGCACGTTGATCGGCACGGCGTCCTCGGCGCCGGCCGCGATGGCCTCGCGGCGCACGATCTCGACCTCGGTGTCGCGGTCGAAGGCGAAGCGGTTGAGCGTGACCACGACGGGCACGCCGAAGAGCTTCATGTTCTCGATCTGCTTGGCGAGGTTCTCGCAGCCCTTGGTGAGGGCTTCGTTGTTCTCGGCCTTGAGCAGCTCGGGGTCGACCGGCAGGCCGCCGTGCATCTTGAGGGCGCGCATCGTCGCGGTGATGACCACGGCGCTGGGTGCGAAGCCGCCGTAGCGGCAGATGATGTCCATGAACTTCTCGGCCCCGAGGTCGGCGGCGAAGCCGCTCTCGGTGACGACGTAGTCGCTGAGCTTCATCGCGACCTTGTCGGCGATGATCGAGTTGTTGCCCTGGGCGATGTTGGCGAACGGGCCGGCGTGGATGAGCGCGGCGTTGCCCTCGAGCGTCTGCATGAGGTTCGGCTTGATGGCGTCCTTGAGGAGCACGGCCATCGCGCCGCCGGCGCCGATGTCGTCGGCGGTCAGCGGCTTGCCGCCCTTGGTGTAGGCGAAGGTGATGCGGCCGAGGCGCTCGCGCAGGTCCCGGAGCGAGGTGGCGAGGCCGAGGATGGCCATGACCTCGCTGGCGACGGTGATGTCGTAGCCGGTCTGGCGCGGGAGGCCGTTGAGGCGCCCGCCGAGGCCGTTGACGATCTCGCGCATGGCGCGGTCGTTGAGGTCGACGCAGCGGCGCCACGAGATGGTGAGCGGATCGATGTCGAGCTCGTTGCCGTGCATGAGGTGCGAGTCGACCATCGCCGCGAGCAGGTTGTTGGCCGTGCCGACGGCGTGGATGTCGCCGGTGAAGTGGAGGTTCAGGTCCTCCATGGGGATGAGCTGCGAGTAGCCACCGCCGGCCGCGCCGCCCTTGATGCCGAACACGGGGCCGAGGGACGGCTCGCGCAGGGCGAGCATGGTGTCGATGCCGATGGCGTTCATCGACTCGGAGAGGCCGACGGCGGTGACCGTCTTGCCCTCGCCGAGCGGCGTCGGCGTGATCGCCGTGACGTCGATGATCTTGCCGTCGGGCTTGTCCTTGAGGCGCTCGAGGAGGGCCATGTAGTCGATCTTGGCCTTGTAGCGACCGTAGAGCTCGAGCTCGTCCTCGAGGATGCCGGCCTTCTCGGCGATCGCCTGGATGGGCTGCATGGTGGCGGCCTGGGCGATCTCGATGTCGCTCGGCACCGGGGACTTGCGATCGAATTTCGCAGAACTCAACGCGTCCTCCTTTGGTCTCCACTATCCCGCGCGTTTCGCTGGGTGGTGAGCCGCTCCGCACGAGGGCGAAAACGGCCGCACCTTGTGATGGATTGTACAGGTGCGGATTCGAGAGGGTCAATTTGGCGCGGAGGCGATGCGGCCGGCCGCGCCCCGCCGCGGCGGACGGCCGTCTGCGGCCGCGGCGGACGGCC
>CAIWHY010000315.1 GCA_903912585.1 uncultured Thermoleophilia bacterium
AGCGCCCGGCCCTCTCTACGTGCTCCTCGTGCGCGACCTCCGTGCCGCGCCGCCCGGGCTCGAGGCGGGCCTCCCGCCTCTCGCCGCCGCGGCGCTCACCCGGCTACAGCCGCGCCCGCTCCTTGAAGCGCTCGACACAGTTGATCGGGATGTCGAGCTCCCTGCTGATGTTGAACTTGGCCTCCATCATGCCCGCGTGGTCCGGGTGGACGGAGGACGTGAACGCCAGCGTCCCAAGGCCCTTCTCGATGCGGATCTGCTCCATCGCGATCGGGTCGCTCAGGTCGCGCGTGCTGCAGTGCAGCTTGTCCGCGACGTATTGTTTGGCTTCCTTGAGTCGCATGCGTCTGGTCATCTGCATCCGAGCGACGAGGTCTCCCGCCGCCCGCATCCCGCCCATGCCGGACGCTTGCGCGTGCGCCCCCTCCATGCCGAGGGGATCGCCCGTGCCCACCTAGTAGCCGTCGATCTTGAGGATCTCGACAAAGGCCTTGGAGGCGCGGCTCGTGGCGTCGGCCGGCGGGTAGACGCAGGTCGGCACGCCGCCGACTCCCATGCCCACGTTGACGTGCACCGGGATTTCGGCGACCTCCATGGCGGGCTTGATGAAGGTGATGGCGCGGGCGATGTTCCACGCCGTGGAGCGCCCGGTGTTGATGTTGACGGCCGGCCCGTAGATGCTGGCGCCGGCCTGCTGCACCATGCGCACCTGATCCTTGGGCCACATGCCGGCGATGCGCTCGCCGTCGAACTCGAGCTGGCCGTGCATGCCGAGCACGAACTCGCTAGCCATGCCGATCTCGATGCCCAGCCACGGGTAGCGCTCGCGCAGCATGCGGCAGGCGCGCAGGCCGGCGAGGAAGTCGGCGTCGCCGGCCGCGCCGGTGGTATCGAAGTCGATGCCGTCGGTGCCGGCGGCGACCATGCCGTCGGCCACGAAGTTGATGTCCTCGATGAGCATCTCCACGGCCTCTTCCTGCGCCGCGCGGGCTTCGTCGATCTTGCCCAGCGGCAGCAGCTCGGACCAGTTGGGGATGGGGCCGTCCGGCTTCGAGTAGCGGCCCAGGTCGGGCATGGCGCCGTACTGCACCGGGTTGGTGAGCAGCGTCTGCGCGATCTTCATGGTCTGGGCCTCGTGAGCGACGTTGGTCTTGATCGCCTTGTACGAGTAATCGATCTGCCAGAGCTCGACCATGTCGACGCCCAGCAGCGCCTCGTAGCTCTGCAGGTCCTGCACCCGGTTGCCGATGTGCTTGGTCCCGGTGCCGTCGTTGCTCAGGATCACTTCGTCGCCGATGTCGACGGCGGTGAAGCGCGCCGGCGAGGCGTAGATGTCGAGCAGGTGCTCGATCTCGTCCGCGGTGATCGTCGGTGACTTGCACCGTTTGGCGGCTTGTTGCGTACCGTCCTCGAGATCGGCCTTGATCTCGGAACGGGTCATCTCGACGAGCGACCCGTCACCCATGCGCGTGGGGATCTTGGGTTCCAACAGCATCACCTCCGTACTTCATCCGGATCGACCGCCGGCCGCCGTGCGGCTTGCTGGTCTGCGAGAGTCCCACGACCTTCGCGAAGCGCTCCGACCGCAGTTGTGCGAGACCTCCGCGCGCAACTGTACAGGAGCGGCTGAGGAGCACGCCACCAGGCAGGACTCAGGGCGTGACGAGCGTGACCGGATGTGAGACGAACATCAGAGAAGGCAAGAGCCACGACGAGTCCTCAACGGGCACGGCGACACCGGCCGCGGTGCGGCCGCTGCCGAGACTCACGGTCAGCGGGCCCACAGCCGGAGCCGCCAGAGTGATGAGCACACGGTCCGGCGGGATCACGAGCTCGCCTTCAGACTGCACTGGCCCGGCCGGCGACTCGACGACGATCCCGCCGATGGGACCGCTGCGCAACGGCACCGCAGCCGCGTCGAACCGAAGGGTGATGATGCGGTCGCCATCGTAGAAGGCCGACATCAGCTGCGGCGGACGCGCCACGCGTCTCTTGAGCACGCCCTTCAGGATCGACGCCGTCCAACGGCCAGCCGCCGTGCCGATGGCGGCGGGGGCGACGAAATGCACCTTGTCTCCGAGATCGATGTCGTAGAGCACGGGTCCGGCGACAACGCCGTGCTGGCCCCATGCGTCCTGCTGCGCCAGCCTGACTGCCATGACGCTGGCCCCGCTCCACTTCTCCGCGCAGTAGTCGCCCATCTGTGCCACCACGACCGGGCAGCCGAAGTCGCGGCGGACGTCCTCGGCAAGTTGGCGCAGAGCCGCCTCGTAGGCGACGCCGGGCGTGTCGTGGCGAGCATCGGCCTCCCCCTGCCAGAAGAGGACCGCGCGCACCCTGCCTCCCACGGCGGCGATGCGCCGCGCCATCGAGCCGTAGAGCGTGCCCGACGACAAGGGATCCGCGGCAAGCCGTTGCCACGCGGCGATCATCGTCCCCCCACGCGCGCAAGGCACGAACGCGACGGGGACGTGCTCGGCCGCCATGAGCGCGGTCGCCACACCCGGCCAGACGGACCCACCCGCGGCCATGTCCGCGCTCACGCGATCCACTTGCCCGCGTGCGGAATCGGTAGGGTCGCGCAGATCGCCCCAGTGGTAGTCGTTGCCGAAGAGGGCGGCGCGGAGGGTGGGATTCTGATACTTGAACAGGGTGTCGCTGAGCCCGACCGCATTGCTCTGTCCGGCGATCACGAAGATGTCGCCGACGCCGACGAAGCTCACTCTGGCGGCGCGCGCAGGCGAGAGAGCCGAGCGCACGGTGAGCGTCTTCTGGCCGGCGGCTCTCTGCGCCAGTACGGCGGAGAAGCTCCCGTCCCCTCGACGCGGGACCGTGTGCCATCTGCCAAGGCCCCAGCGCACCTGGACCGGGCCGACGAAACCGGTGCCGCGCCCGGCCACGACGATGTCGCCGCGGCCGGCCGCGTCTCGCTGGAAGACCTCACATGGCCGCGGTGACGTGAGGGTCACGCCACCGCCGGCCCACGCGGCGGGTACCACGCACAGCCCAGCGAGCAGCGCCACGATCGTGACCCTTGCGGCGCACCCCCATCTCACGGCATCGTCTCCTCCAGGCCTTCTCTCGCCCCGGCCGGCGGACTCGCCGGGTGATGTGGAGCCGGCGGGCGGGGTCGAACCGCCGGCCTGCCGCTTCCGGGCACCCTGTCGGCGTAGTCTACTCCTGTCGGCGCAGTCGGCTCATTTGAGGCTAAATGGCGCTGGCGGCGGTCGCTTTTCCGACTCCAGCCGACCCGCGCCGACGTGGTACGACGCAACAAGGGAGGACGGATGGAGGACGGTCGACACTGGCCCGGCCGCCGTTCTCGCGCTAGAATCACTGGCGGAATCACCCAGATCACGACGGCCGGTGTTGGCGCGCCGGCCGTCGGCTTCAGGTCGGATGGTCCCATGCCCCAGCAGCCGGTCGCATGAAGGCCTGGCCTTGTGCCAGGCCTTCTGCGTTGTGCGTCAGGGCGCCGGGAAGCGCCGGCGCAGCACGTGGTCCAGCGTGTCAGCGACGGACGCGCAGCGCCAGGCGAACTGCGGGCGCGCCTCGTGGCTCAGGCGCCGGAAGGCGGCGGCGAGCAAGAGGGCCTCATGCACGGCGGCGGCCACCTGTTCATCCGTGGGCGCCGTGTGGCCGACCAGGAAGGCGTCCGCCGGAGCCTCCGGCGCCGCGGATCCGGCCGCCGGCCAGCCGCCGCGGCGTGCGCGACTCGCGGCCTTGCTACAGCGACCGGAACAGTAGCGCCGCGGGCGTCCGGTCCTCTGCGGCGGGAGCTGCGCGCCGCACGTGGCGCATTTTGGGATCTGCAGGCAGGCCATGATGCCATGATGCGGCGCCTGTCACCGTTTACGGACAGGTCCCGAAGTTCTCGGACCCCAAAATCATGCACCGGGTCGGCGTGCGCGTGGGGGGCGGCAGGGTCTTGCGTGTGCCCCCACAGCGATGTATCCGGCCTCCCCATCGCCAGTACCCTTGCGCGTCCCAACGGCGCGGCAGGCGGCACGGAGAGGGCAGGGGCAGGGTGTCGAGTGTCACACAGAGAGAGGACGGAAGAACGGACGGGGCAGGTGCCTCCCTGCCTCCTGTCTGCCTGCGTCTGCACGCGCGCACACACAGTCGTGCACGACAGAGGCAGGACGCAGACGAGGCGCCCGGCGCACCATCCTTGCGGACGGAGGTCGTGCGCCAGGGCGCCTCGTCTTGTCTTGCCCGCGCCTGCCTAGTGGCGCGTGAGTCGACGTCCTCTTTTGCGCAGTGGGTCGAGGGGTGAAGAGTCCCTCACTGCAGGGCAGGACGTCGTGGCGGTGGAGGTGTTGCCGGGAAAGGACC
>CAIWHY010000316.1 GCA_903912585.1 uncultured Thermoleophilia bacterium
GCGCGTCGCCGCCGGCGTGCGCTGCGCCCAGATCTCGTAGTGCGCGATGAGCCACGGGAACAGGTTGATGTTCTGCGCCTGCGGCAGGTTGCGCGTGAGCGTCTGGTCGAGGTGGTGGTGCGTGTTCACCAGACCCGGCAGGACGACCTGACCGGAGAGCTCGATGATCACGTCCGCGCTGTCGGGGAGCTCAGACGTCGGGCCGACCTGCTCGACGATGCCGTCACGGGCGAAGATCGCTCCGTCCTTGATCTCCCGGCGCTCGTCGTCCATCGTGACCAGGACGTCTGCATGGCGCGCTAACAGTGTGCCCATAGTTTGCTCCCTCGATCGTTACAGTCGCAGCGACGGCCGTCCCTGCAACCTTGCGGATTCGGTATCGATGTGTCGCCGCTGGCAGACTTGAGTTTCCGGAGCCGGGGCCCCTGGCCGCGCGGCAGCACAACTGCGGCACCCGCACCTACTGGCAGCTGCCGGTCGGACCCACCGTCTGGGTCCAGTCTTTCTGGCGGCCGCTGCGCTCGCGCGGATCGACTCGGGTGACACATGAGGGGAGCCCGCGGGACCCTCCGGCGGGCTCCCCCGTTGCTTTCTCCCCAGTTGCCCGCGCGCTCGCGGCTCTGCTAGTGTCGCTGGGTCGCGGACGCCTCCGGCGCCCGCTGTGGACGGGAGCGAGATCCCCTTGGAGCGGCACACGATGCGCACGCGGCGCGGCGGCTGACGTGGCCAATATCAAGACCAGCTACACCGACGGCGCACGCCGTGGCTTCTTCCGCATGGGCGTGGTCCTGGCGCGCTACGGGGTCACCGCGGACGCGCTCACGATCTTCGGCCTGCTCCTGCAGGTCGCGGGGCTCCCGCTCATCATCAGCGGGCACTTCGGGTGGGCGCTGATCATCGGCATCGTGGCGGCCGTCTGCGACGCCTTGGACGGCGCCGTGGCCCGCGCCGGCGCGGGCTCCACCAAGGCCGGCGCCTTCCTCGACTCCACCACCGACCGCATCTCCGAGCTCATGATCGCGGCGGCGCTCGTCGTCTATTTCTTCCGCCTCGGCGAGCTCGCGCCCACGGTCGTCGTCCTCGTGTTCATGGGCGCCGCCCAGCTCGTCTCGTACACGCGCGCCCGCGCCGAGTCGCTGGGCGTGGAGTGCAGGGTCGGGTTCATGTCGCGCCCGGAACGCCTGGTCGGCCTCGGCCTCGGCTTCCTGTTCTCGTGGTGGCACCCCGGAGGCACGAGCTTCCTGGTGTGGATGCTGTGCCTCGTCGCCACCCTCACGACCCTCACCGTGGTGCATCGCATGGTGTACGTGCTGCGCAAGCTGCGCGCCGCCGACGCCGCCTGACCGGCGCCTGACCGGCGCCTGACCGGCGCCTCGCGCGGGCCCCGTGATATACTTTCGCGCGTTGTCGTGAGCCCGCAGGGAGCGTCTTGCACGTCCCGCGGGCTTCGCCAGTCGAGGCGGTCGCGGTGCGGCCGCCGCCAGTGGAGGTACACCGATCTTGGGTAACCCAGTCCGCGTTGCGATCATCGGCGTCGGCAACTGCGCCTCGTCGCTCGTCCAGGGCGTGGAGTTCTACAAGAACGCCAAGAAGACCGACTTCGTCCCCGGCCTCATGCATCCCGTCGTCGGCGGCTACCACATCCGCGACATCGAGTTCGTGGCGGCCATCGACATCGACAAGAACAAGGTCGGCAAGGACCTCAGCGAGGCCATCTTCACGAAGCCCAACAACACGGTGAAGTTCGCCGACGTGCCCAAAAAGGACGTCACGGTCGTGCGCGGCATGACCCACGACGGCCTCGGCAAGTACCTCTCGCAGATCATCGAGAAGGCGCCGGGCGCCACCGCCGACATCGTCGGCATCCTCAAGGAGACGCAGGCCGACGTGGTCATCAACTACCTGCCCGTGGGCAGCGAAGAGGCCACCAAGTGGTACACCGAGCAGATCCTCACCGCCGGTTGCGCCATGGTGAACTGCATCCCCGTGTTCATCGCCCGTGAGCCGTACTGGCAGAAGCGCTTCGTGGAGGCCGGCGTGCCGATCATCGGCGACGACATCAAGAGCCAGGTCGGCGCCACCATCGTGCACCGCGTGCTCACGCGCCTCATGCGCGAGCGCGGCGTCAAGCTCGAGCGCACGAGCCAGCTCAACGTGGGCGGCAACACCGACTTCCTCAACATGCTCGAGCGCGAGCGCCTCGAGAGCAAGAAGATCAGCAAGACCAACGCCGTCACCAGCCAGCTCGACTACGACATGGGCGCCGACAACGTGCACATCGGCCCCAGTGACTACGTCAAGTGGCTCGACGACCGCAAGTGGGCCTACATCCGTATGGAGGGTCGCACCTTCGGCGATGTGCCCCTCAACATCGAGCTCAAGCTCGAAGTGGTGGACTCGCCCAACAGCGCCGGCATCGTCATCGACGCCGTGCGCTGCGCCAAGATCGGCCTCGACCGCGGGCTCGCCGGCTCGCTCGAGGGCCCCAGCAGCTACTTCATGAAGTCGCCGCCGGTGCAGCACCCCGACGACCAGTGCCGCCGCATGACCGAGGGTTTCATCGCCGGCGAGGGCGAGGGCGCGAACGCCGTGTGCCAGGGCTGACGGCGCGGACGCAGCGAGCAGTCCCGAGAGGGCGGCCTGGGCGAAGAGCGCCCTGGCCGCCCTCTCGTGCGTACGGCCCGGCCACCGTGCGGTAGCATGGTCAGCATGGGCCTCAAGCTCGGCATCCTGACGCCGTTCCTGTGGACGACGCCCTCGGGCGTCAACCGCCAGGTCGGCGAGCTCGTCGCGCACCTCACGGCGCGCGGCCACCTCGTCACGGTGATCGCGCCGAGCGCCGACATGGAGGCGGTCGGCGAGGCGCGGCGGCGCGTGCAGGCTGTGCTCACCGGCGAGCGCGAGACCGTGTTCCTGCCGGACGAGCCTTACCCGCGCTACTTCTTCGCCGGCGCCACCTACGCCGTGCGCGAGAGCCGCTCGCTCAAGCTCATCGCCGCGCCGGCGGACCTGATCGCCAACATCGACGTGCTCCTCGAGGCCGAGGGCTTCGACCTGCTGCACCTCAACGAGCCGTTCGTCCCCGGGCTCGGGTGGACGGCGCTGCGCCACGCCAGCTGCCCGCTGGTGGCGACCTTCCACGCCAACCCCGAGCGCATGGCGCCGTTCCTCGCCTCGACGCCCAAGCTGCGGCGCCTCTTCGACTCTCTCGACGCCGCCATCGCCTCGTCGCGGGCGACGCGGGACGTGGCCGCGGCGACCTTTCCGGGCGCGTATCGCGTGATCCCGCCGGGCGTCGACCTGGAGGTGTTCCGGCCCGGCGTCGCCAGGGCACCGGGCCCGCTGAACGAGCGGCCGCTGCGCGTACTCTTCACCGGCGTCGAATCGCGGCGCAAGGGGCTCGGCGTGCTTCTGCGTTCTCTGCGGTATCTCGACGACCGCGCCGGCGAGCTCACGGTCGACGTCTGCGGCTCCGACCGGCAGGAGCGGCGCTACGCGCGCCTCGTGCCGCCGGCCTTCGCCGGCCGCGTGCGCTTTCTCGGCCGCGTGCCGGACGCCGCGATGCCCGAGCTGTACCGCCGCGCGGACGTGCTCTGCGCGCCGTCGCTCGGCCCGGAGACGGCCGGCGTCACGCTGCTCGAAGGCATGGCCTCGGGGGCCGTCGTGGTCGCCTCGCGCCTGCCCGGCTACGACGAGGTCGTGGACGACGGCGTCGACGGCCTGCTCGTGGCGCCGC
>CAIWHY010000317.1 GCA_903912585.1 uncultured Thermoleophilia bacterium
CGCGCCCGGCCCGGGCGCGCCTGCGTCGTCGCGGTCCGCCTGCGGCGCCGCCTCCCCGAGGTGCGCGACCAGCGCTCCGACCATGCGCTCGGTCGCCGACCAGGCGCAGTTCGTGGTGCACACCGTCTTGACGACGTCCTCGAACACCGTCGCACTGCGCAGCATGCGCCCGGCGCCGGCGCAGGCCCACGCCAGCTGCGGATCCGCCGCGGCACGGCGGTAGAAGCCGCTCAGGTCGTCGTCGAGGCAGAGCATGCGCCGCACCGTCGCCGTCAGGGCCGCCGCAGCCGCCGCGTCCGGCGGCGGCCCCGCGTCGGCCTGCGTCAGCACGACAGCCGGCGGCCCGCCGGACCCCGCGCGCGAGATGTGCACCGTGCGCGCCCCGCCGGAGGCGGCCAGCGTCACGGTCATGCTCGCGAGATCGCTGGCGACGGACGCGGGCGGCAGCGCGGCGACGCCGTGCGACCCGAGCGTCCGCCGCAGGTCGACCGGTTCGCCGCCGGCGCCGCGCAGCGGCAGGACGCCGAGCGGCGGCTCCGGCGCGCGGGGAGGAGGCATCGCGCCGGGACGATGCGTCGCGCGGGAAGGCCGTCCTCCGCGCGCCGGAGCCGTCCCGTCTGTGCGGCGCGCGGCGTTCATCCGGCGGCGATCAGGGCGATGCCGGCCAGCGTCGCCAGCGCACCCGCAAGCTGGTGCCGGGCGAGGCGCTCGCGCAGCACGGCGTAGGCGAGGACGACCGTCACCACCGGGTAGACGGAGCCCATGACGGCGACGATGCTCAGGTAGCCGCGCGTCGTCGCCAGGGCGAAGAGGCCGTTGGCGCCGGTGTCGAGCAGCCCCACGGCGACGATGAACGGGACGGCCGAGCGGCGCATCTCGACTCTCGGCCGCAGCGCCAGGAAGACCAGCACGAAGAGGACCGCCGACGACATGCGGCCGCCGAGCATCGCCCAGAGGGCGTCGTGGCGCGCCGTGGCGTCGTAGCCGATGAGCACCAGGCCCATGCAGACCGAGGCGACGAGGGAGAGCGCGATGGCGCGGCGCTGGTTGCGGCGCTCGGGTCGGGCGCCGAGCGCCGCGGGCTCGATCGCCGGTTCGTTGGGCAGCGCCGCCGCGCCGATGGTGTCGCCGGCGCGCGCCCGCTCGCTGGCCACGAGCACGACGCCGATGGCGGCGAGGACGACCCCGGCGAGCTGGGCGACGCTCGGGCGCTCGCCGAGCGCCAGGCCGACGACGAACGGGATCATGGCGTTGGTCGCGCTGATCGGCGCCACGACGCTCATCGAGCCGATGGCGAGCGCCTCGTAGAAGCACGAGATCGCGATCACGCTGGCGACGCCGCCGAGGAGGACCGGCCACACGACGGCGAGGCCGGGCCACGCGTGCCCGGTGAGGACCGTCACGAGCGCCGCCCCCACGAGGCCCGCGGCCTGGCTCCCGATGATCACCGCCCAGAGGCTGGCGCGGCGCGTCGTGAGGCCGCCGAGGAAGTCACCGGAGCCCCAGCAGAGCGAAGCTCCGAGGGCGAGGACGATGCCGAGCATGTCGAGAGGCTATCACGGGGCGATGGTAGGCTTGGGAGGCCACATGGACCTGCCCATCGACATCCCCGAGAGCGACGCCGCTCTGCTGGCCGAGTGCCAGGTCGACACGTTCCGCGCCGGCGGCCCCGGCGGGCAGCACCAGAACGTCACCGACAGCGCCGTGCGCCTGAGGCATCTGCCCAGCGGGCTCACGGTGATCTGCCGCGCCCAGCGCAGCCAATACCTCAACAAGATGGACGCACTGCGGCGGCTGCGGCTCAAGCTGCGCAAGCTCAACGAGCCGCCGCCTCCGCCGCGCCGCCCGACGCGCCCGTCGCGCGCGGCCAAGGAGCGCCGGCTCACCGCCAAGAAGGCGCGCGCCGGCGTCAAGCGGCTGCGCCGCCCGCCGGCCGGCGAGTGACACGGTAGCGCGGCAGCGATGGTCGTCCTCACCGCCCTCCTGCTCGTCGCCTTCGTGGCGGGCGTGTTCGGCAGCATGCTCGGCGTGGGCGGCGGCATCGTCATGGTCCCCATGCTCACCCTGGCCTTCGGGGTGCCCATCAAGACCGCCGTCGCCACGAGCATCGTCTGCGTGATCGCGACCTCGTCGATGGCGCAGACGTCGTTCGTGAGCCGCGGCATGACCAACATCCGCCTCGGGATGCTGCTCGAAGTCGCGACCTCCATCGGAGCCGTGGCCGGAGGCGTCACGGCCGTGCTCGTCGACGGCCGCTTCCTGCAGGTCGCTTTCGCGTTCGTGGTCTTCTACGTCGCCTGGCAGATGAGCCGCCGGCGCGGCGACGTCGTGCCGGTCCAGACCGGCCTCCTCGAGGCGGGCTACTACGATCCGGCCTCCGGGGAGGACGTCCGCTACGGCGTGCGCCGCCCGCGCCTCGGGTTCGTGCTCTGCCTCGGTGCCGGCAACATCTCCGGGCTGCTCGGCGTCGGCGGCGGCGCCTTCAAGGTGCCGATCATGAACCTGCTCATGGGCGCGCCGCTCAAGGCGACGATCGCCACCAGCAACCTGATGATCGGCGTCACCGCGGCGACCAGCGCCGCGATCTTCTACGGGCGCGGCTACATGGACCCGTACTGGGTGGTGCCGTCGGCGCTCGGCATCCTCGCCGGCGCGCGCCTCGGGCCGCGGCTGGCGGCGCGCATGTCGGCGCGCGCCCTCAGCTTGACCTTCCAGGTCGTGCTCGCCATCTTCGGCCTGCTCATGCTGCTCAAGGCAGTAGGGGTGCCGGTGTGAACGGCGGTCCGGCCCATCCGGGCGGCGCGCACCTCGGCCGGAGCGACGCGCAAACCCCTTCGCCCGGCGCGCACGTCCATCACATGGACCCGGTCGAGCGCACGGTCAAGGCGATCCTGCTCGCCGGCATCGCCGTCAGCGTGGCGCTGATGGCCGTCGGGCTCGTGCTCGGAGTGGCGCACGGTACGATGCTGCCGCGCGCGATGGTCTCGCTGTCCGCGCTGCCGTCGGCGCTCGCGCGCCTCGACCCCGCCGCCTACGTGACGCTGGGGCTCATCGTGCTGGTGGTGACGCCGTTCGTGCGCGTCGTGGGGTCGCTGGTGGCCTTCGTCGTCGAGCGCGACCGCGCCTACGTGCTGATCACGGCGACGGTGCTCGTGGTGATGTGCCTGGGCGTGCTGCTCGGCAGGGCCTAGGCGGCCGGCGCGCCGGGCCGCCGCCGGCCGCAGGTCAGGCGGACCTCATTCGGGGCGAGAGTCCGCCGTGGGGGCTGTCGAACCGGGCACGAGGATCTCCCAGTACTGCGCCAGCTGCACGAGGTCTGCGGCCTGCAGCCGCTCCAGGAAGAGGCGGCGCACACCGGCGAGGTGGGTGGCGCGCGCCTCCTGCAGTCTGCGCTCGCCGCTGGGCGTGAGCACGGCGAAGAAGCCGCGCCCGTCGTAGGCGCAGCGCTCGCGGCGGACGTAACCGTCCTTCTCAAGCCGATCCACGAGGCGGCTCACGCCGCTGGCGCTGAGCACGACGTCGCGGCACAGCTCGGTCATGCGCCGGCGGTGGCCGGCGGCGTCCTCGAGACGGAGGAGCACTTCGTAGGAGCGCAGCGGCAGCCCGTGCGCTGCCGCAAGCTCGGCGTCCATCTGCCGCAGGAGCGCGGCTTGTACGCGCAGCATCCCGCGCCACGCGGCGAGCTCCTGCGCCGTGAGTCTCTTGTCTGCTGTGGTGGTCGCCGTCACGCGGTCACTTCCTTGTGCGCTCAAACGAGTATACCTCCGTGCGGCGAGCGGAGGCCCTCTTGCAAACCCCCTGTGCCGCGGCTAGCATCCTTCGCCTGAGAAGGGTCAGCTCCCGCGCGCACGATGAGACCGGCCGGCGACCGTCCGAGACCGCACCTGCTCATCCATTCTCGCGTTCCGGCGTCCCGCCGGCGCGCGGCCACACCTGCAGTATCACGGAGGTCCATGGTGTCTGAAGACAAGTCATCGGCCTGGCGGCGCCGCGAGCGCAGCCGCGACCTCACCGGCCTCGGCTGGCTCGAAGCCGACGTGCTGCGCGTGGTGTGGGACAAGGGTGAAGTCACGGTGCGCGACGTCTACGAGCATCTGCGTGAGAACCGCCGCATCGCCTACACGACGGTGATGAGCGTCCTGCGCAACCTGGCCGTCAAGGGCCTGCTCGCGCAGGACAAGGCCGCGGCGGCCTACGTGTACCGGCCGCTGGTCAGCGACGAGGAAGTAGCTCGCGGGATCCTCGACGCCGTGGTGGGCAAGATCATGGGCGGCCGGCGCGAGCCGCTCATCGAGTACTTGCAGCGCCCGCTCCCGTGACGAACGTGAACCGGGCCGAGCCGCTCATCCGGGCGCTCCTCGACGACCTCGTCGCCGACGACCCCGTCCTGGCTACGAGGCTCGGCCTGACGGCCGGCGCCGGCCGCCTGCCTTCGTGGTCGGCGTCCGCGCTGTCGGCGCGCGTGCGCATGCTGCGCGGCCACGAGGCACGCCTGCGCGGCCTTCTCGGCGACGAGGACACGGGCACCGCGATCGATGCGTTCGCCGGCGTGCAGATCACGCGCCGGATGCTGCGCGACCTCGAGCTGCGCCGCGTCCAGAGCCGGCAGCCCACGAGGTACCTCGACGTCGCCCAGGGACTGTTTCCGCTGCTCGTGCGCGAGCTCGGCACGCCGGACGAGCGCGTGGAGGCCGTCGGCGGCCGCCTGCGCGCCGTGCCCGGCCTCCTGGAAGAGGCGCGCGCCAATCTCGAACCGGGTTTGCCGGCGGCGTCGGTCGCGGGCGGCATCGAATACGCCGAGGCTCTCGTGGACCTCTTCGGGCCGACGGTGCGCGGGTTCGCCGCCGGCGCGGGCCGCGAGGGCGCGCTCGACGAGGCCTCCCGCGAGGCCTGTGCGGCGCTCGAGCGCTTCACCGCCTGCTTGCGCGACGAGCTGGCCCCCGGGGCGTCCGCGGAGTGCGCCGCCGGCAGCGCCGTCGTCGCCGACCTCCTGCGCTGGGAGCACGTCCTCGACGAGCCGCCGGAGGCGCTGGTCGACTATGGCCGCCGCACGCTGGCGGAGACCCTCGAGCGCATGGAGGAGATCGCCGCGGAGCTTGGTCACGCCAGCGCCGCCGCGGCGATCGCCGAGATCCAGACGCGGACGCCGCGCCTGGACGAGCTGGTCGGCGCCTACCGGCGCGCCGTCGAGGAGGCGCGCGCCTACGTCGTCGCGCACGACATCGCCACGCTCCCCCCCGGCGAGGAGCTCGTCGTCCTGGCCACGCCGTCCTTCTTACGCACCCTGCTGCCGTTCGCGGCCTACGAGCCCCCGGGGCCTTACGAGGCCCGTCAGCTCGGCATGTACTACGTCACCGCGCCGCCTGAAGGGCTCGGCGAAGCCGAGCTGGCGGCGGCGATGCGCAGCCACCCCTGGGCCTCGTTCGGCACCACGGGCGTCCACGAGGCCTACCCCGGCCACCACCTGCAGCTGGTCGCCGCCAACCGGGCGCCCACGCTCGCGCGCCGCGTCGCCGCGATCCCCGACGGCGGCTCCCTGTTCGTGGAGGGCTGGGCCTTCTACTGCGAGGAACTCATGGAGCGCGAGGGTTTCCTCGCCGATCCGGCCGTGCGGCTGATGCGCCTCAACGACCAGGTCTGGCGCGCCTGCCGCGTGATCATCGACCTCGAGCTGCATCTGGGCCACATGGACCTGCCGGCCGCGGTCGACTTCCTCTCGGCGGAGGCGCACATGAACCGCCGGGAGGCGGAGCTCGAGTGCCGGCGCTACGCCGAGGAGCCGGGGCAGGCGATGAGCTACCTGCTCGGCAAGCGCGAGGTGGTGAGACTCGCGCAGGCGTACGGCGAACAGCGCGGCGGGAGCCTGAAGCAGTTCCACGACGAGCTGCTCTCGTGGGGATCGCTGCCGCCGGCGGTCATCGCCTGGGGGATGGGCCTCGGCCCGCGCCCCGCGGCGGCCACCGTCAGTTCCTGACCCGGTCCCCCTGCTCCGCGCCGTGGAGCACGACCTGGTCGCGGCCCGCGGCCTTGGCCCGGTACAGGGCCTTGTCCGCGAGCTCCATGAGCTCGTCCAGGGTGGTAGCGTCGCGCGGGCACGTGGCGACGCCGACGCTGATCGTGATGTTCACTTCCGCGGGCAGGCCCAGCCCCGTGTAGCGCGTGCCGCTCAGGGTGCGGCGCACGCGCTCGGCCACGTAGTAGGCGTTTTCGCCCGGGGTGCTCGGCAGCAGCACGGCGAACTCCTCGCCGCCGTGCCGCGAGCAGATGTCGGGCTTGCGCAGGGCATCCTTCATGGCGCGCGCGACCGTCTGCAGCACGCGGTCGCCGGTGGCGTGGCCGTAGGTGTCGTTGAACGCTTTGAAATTGTCGATGTCGATCATCAGCACGCTCAGCGGCGCCTGGTGACGCAGGCTGCGCTCGATCTCTTCCCCGGCGCGGTTCATGAAGTAGCGCCGGTTGTAGAGGTGGGTCAGGTGGTCGGTGACCACCTGACGGCGGATGGCGTCGTACTTGTGCGCGTTGGTGAGCGCGCTCTGCACGTGGTTCTGCAGGGCCTCGAGGATGTCGTCGGTGAGCAGGTTCGAGTAGTCGCCGCTGGTCGAGGTGGCGATCACCGCCATGTCGCCGACGTTCTCCACCTGGACCGGGATGACGACCTGGTCCCTCATCGTCCGCGGGAAGAGCGTGCAGGCGTGATCAGTCGTGCGCACGAGCTTCCCGCTGGCGATGGACTGACGCACCGGGCAGTCGGCCGTGAACGCGCAGCACTCGGCCGACATGGTGGGAGAGAGCACGCCCTGCGCGCCCTCGAGCGAGAAGGCGCGCGCATCGGGATCGAGCAGCAGGAGCGCGGCGAAGTCGGCGTGCAGGAAGGCCTTGCTGCGCGATAGCACGCGCTCGACCGTCTCTTCATACGGGAGGGCGGCGTTCATCTCCTTGCCGAGGACGCCGACGTCCATGAGCTGGCGGTTGAGGGAGCGCACGCGCTCCAGGTCCTCCTTGATGCTCTGCGAGACCCACTCTTTGTCCTCCGCCGCCGTGAACACCGAGATGAGCGTGCCGACGAGGTAGCCGAGCTCGCGCATCTCGTCGCGGTAGTAGGGGTCGCTGCGTTCGTAGTTGCCGCCGAGGCGCGCGCGCGAGCGCTTGATCATGGAGGCCAGCGGGCGGTAGACGAGGATGTCGAAGACCAGCGCGAGCAAAGCGAACAGGGCGATCACGGCCGCGCCCACCTGCCAGAGGGACTTGGGGTCGAGCCAGCGCGTGAGGGCGACGAAGAATGCGGCGAGGACCAGCGCCACGACGGCCGTGGTCTTCAGCTCGAGGCTCACTCCACGTTTGTAGCCGAGGCTCCCGCCTCGCTTCTGCTCGTCAGGCTTTTCCGTCGGGGGCGCCTTTCATCTTGCCAGGGGCTATTGACGGTATCGGCAAAAGGCAGGCTTCCATGATATGCCGCCGCCGTGGGGTCGCCGGCGCTCCGCGCCGGCGTTAGAGGCGGCCGAGGATGCGGCGATCGAACGTGCGCCGCGGGATGTCGCGCCGCTCGCCGATGCGCCGGTTGCGCACGTAGTACACGCACACCGCGCAGTACGTGCTGCACTGCAGGCGCGTGTCCACTTCGGCCACGCAGAGCATCGGTTGGAGGTGGGTGCGTCGTTCGTTCATCGGGTCACTTCTGCAGGTAGTTCTCGACGACGCTGAGCACCTGGGCGATACGGAACGGCTTGGTGATGTAGCCGTCGATGCCGACGTCGGTCGCGCGCTCCATGTCGGTCGCCATCGCCTTGGCGGAGAGACCGACGATGGTGATGTCACGCGTCGAAGCGTCGGCCTTGAGCTCGGTCACGGCCTCGTAGCCGCTCACGACCGGCATCATCATGTCCATGAGCACGAGGTCTGGATGGTGCTGCCGCACGAGGTCGACGGCTTCGCGCCCGTTGGCCGCTTTGTAGACGGTGTAGCCCTGGGTCTCCAGCGACATCGAGACGATGCTCAGGATGTCGGGATCGTCGTCGGCGACGAGAATGGACTTCGCCACGGTGTGTACCTCCTCAGCTGATCTTGCCGGCAGCCAGCGGGTCCGCCGGCTTGCTTGATATCGGCATGGTGAACACGAAGCTGGAGCCTTTCCCGAGCTTGCTCTGCACGCGGATCGAGCCGCCGTGCATCTCCACCAGCTCCTTGACGATGGCGAGCCCCAAACCGGTGCCGCCCTGCGAGCGTGTGGCCGAGGAGTCGATCTGCGTGAAGCGCTGGAAGACCTTCAGCTGGTCCTCCTTGGCGATCCCGATGCCGGTGTCGTTGACCCAGATCTCCACGAGGTCGCTCGAGGTGCGGGCCTCCACGCTCACGCTGCCGTTCTCGTGCGTGTACTTGATGCCGTTGGTGATGAGGTTGAGCAGCACCTGGTTGAGCTTGCCGGGGTCCGCGAGGACCGGCGGCAGGTCGGTGGGGAGGAAGGTCGAGATGCGGATGCGCTTGTCCTGCGCGCGCGGCTTGACGACCGGCAGCACGCCGAGCAGGGCCGCGCGCAGGTCCACCGGTTCGCGGTTGAGCTCGAGGCGGCCGGCTTCGATCTTGGTGAGGTCGAGGACGTCGTTGATGAGGTTGAGCAGCGACTCGCCGCCCTTGAGGATGCTGTCGACGAAGGTCGACTGCTTCTCGTTGAGCTCGCCGGTCATGCCGCTGAGCAGCATGTCGCTGTAGCCGATGATCGAGGTGAGCGGCGTGCGCAGCTCGTGGCTCATGGTGGCCATGAAGTCGCTCTTGAGCTGATCGAGGTGCGTGAGCTCGTCGTTCTTGCGCGCCAGCTCCTCGTTGTACTGGATGTTGCGCAGGACCAGCGCGACCTGGCCGCTGAGCGCGGCGAGCGTCGGCACGGCCGAATCGGCCACCACGTGGTCCTTGCCGTAGAGGAGGCAGATGACGCCGAGGGCCTCGTTCTTGGCCTCGAGCGGCGCGAGCAGGAAGCCGCGGAAGCCGTCCTTCTCGGCGGCCTTCAGGAGGCGGCCGACCTGGGGGTCGGTGACCTCCTCGCAGCGGCGGACGCCCGCCTTTGCCGCCCCGGCGACGCCGAGCTCCCGCATCTTGCGCACGAGGGCTTCGTCGACGCGCCCGTGGCGGGCGCGCTCGTCGTACTCGCCGCTGTTGCGGTTGAGCACCAGCGCGAACCCGGCGCGCATGCCGGAGGCCTCGGCGATCTGCGCCAGCGCCTCCGGCATGAGGCCCTCGGCGTCGTGGTGGCGCAGGAAGACGCGGCTGCTCTCGCTCATGGCGCGCAGCTGCTCGTTGGTCGCCTGCATGCGGCGCAGCTGCGCCTCTGTGTCTGCCTTGGCGCTGCTGAGCTGCGTGGTGCTGCGCATCAGCGCCGTGGCGAGGCGGCCGGCGAGCAGCGCGACCAGCAGGAAGGCGGCCACGTGCAGGAAGGTCGTGATGAGCATCCAGTTGGGCGGGACGTGGATCTCGTCGACCACGGCGGACGGGCGCAGGTAGCCGAAGTGCTGGAGTATCCAGATGCCCGTGTACAGGACGCCGGCGGCCACGGCGGCCCCGTAGGGCGCCCACGCCGGCAGGAAGACGGTCGCGAAGACGATGGGCCAGACGTAGAAGATCGCCTCGGCGCTCAGTGCTCCGCCGCTGTAGATGATCGCCACGGTGACGAGCGCCAGGTCGACCACCATGATCTCGGCCGCCAGCGAGCGGATCTCGACGCGGGGCTCAAGCCAGAAGAAGGGGACGTTGGCGATGGCGACCACGGCGAGCGCCACGGCGAGCTCCCAGAGCACGAACCCGTGATCGTCGAACTGGACCCAGAGGACGCCCATCAGCAGGGCCAGCGTGAAGAGCACGCGCGCCCACAGCGCGTCACGAAGTTGTTTGCGCAGGTCCATCCCCACCCCGGGTCCTCAGCGATGCAGTAGGGTATTCTATCCCGGGACTCGAAGTCCGTCTCGCGGGCGGATCGCGCCCATGCCCACCGCGCGGCCCGCCGAAAGGAGGACCCCCCACATGTCGGTGCCCAGGCTCGTCCTCTGCGGGCTCGAGCCCGGCCCTGCCGTGGCCCTTGCCGCCGGCGCGGTGCTGTCCAGTCTCGGCGCGCAGCGGACCGTCCGCCCCCTCAGCATCGGTCTGGACGTCCCCCTCTGGCGGCTGCTCTACGCCAGTGCCGCGAGGGCGCCGCGCGTGCTCGACCTCGCCCTGCACGACGAGGACACCGTCCTGGAGCTCTTCGACTACTGGAGCGAGGGCAGCGACCTGGTCCTGCTCACCGCTGTGGAGCCGGCGCTGGACCGCTGGCAGGGCGTGCGCGGCTCGCGCGCCGTGGACATCGCCGCCGGGCTGGACGCGCCGCTCGTGCTCGTCGTCGACGCGCGCGAGCGCGGCGCCACCGCGGCGGCGGCCGTCTACGGCGTGCGCGCGCTGGCCAAGCGCGTGGAGATCGCCGGCGTGATCGTCGTGGGCGCCGACGAGCGCGGCGCCGGCGCGGAGCTCGGCGCGGTCCTGCGCCGCGACATCGGCCTTCCGCTGCTCGGCTGGCTGCCGCCTCAGCTGAGCGAACAGTTCGTGCGTCAGTACGCTTCCGGCAGCGGCTCCGTGCGTCAGATCGGCGCGCGGCCGGTCAAGGGCGGCGAAGCGCGCTTGTGTGCCGAGGCCGGCACGTACCTGCGCGCCGACGAGATCCTCGCCGCGGCGACGATGCGCGGCTTCCTGCCGGGCCGCTCGCGGCGGCTGCTGGCGCCCACGGCGGCCGCGGCGGGGCTGAGCCTCGCCGTCGCCTGGGGACCGCCGCTGGAGCCGTTCGCCCTCGAGAACGTGGACCTCCTGCAGGCGATGGGGGTGGAGCTGGCGCCGCTCGACCTCGCCCACGATCGCGAGCTGCCGGCGGGCGTGAGCGGCCTGCTCCTCGCCGGCCAGCTGGACGAGGACGAGCTTCCCGCCTTCGCCGGCAACGACGCGCTCAAGACGGCGATCGCCGCCGCCATCGGCGGCGGGCTCCCGACGCTCGCCTTCGGCGGCGGCACGTTGCTGCTGCTCCGCCGCCTCGCCGACAGCCGCGGGCGCAGCCACGAGCTCGCCGGCGTCCTTCCGGCCGAGGCCGAGCTCCTCGAGTGGTACGAGCGCCCCCGCTACGTCACGGCGCGGCCCGGTCCGGGCAACCCCTATGCCGACGGCGAGGACATCTTGTACGAGCTCTTCGATCTCGAGTTCCTGGTGCTGGAGCAGGACTCGATCGCCTTCGTGGTCGGGGAGCCCGGCGAGACCGGTCAGGCCGAGGGCTTCGCCCTCGGCCGCCTGCTCGCCACGACGCTGTACCCGTCGCTGCCGCGCCGCCCCTCCCTTGCCTCCGCGTTCGTCGCCGAGATGCGCCTCGCGGAGGCACGCGGGTGAGCGCCGGCGCCGGCATCGCCGCGCAGCAGGCGCCGAGGGCGCTGCGCGTCCCCGGTCCGCGCTCGCTGCTGTGGCTCGTCGTCGTCCCCGTCGCCGCGCTGGCTCTGGCGGCGCTCGCCATGCACCTCCTGGGGATCGCCGGCGGCGACGACCCGGCGCATCTCTACAAGATAGCCCTCCTGCGCGACGGCCAGTCGGCCCTCTGGGACAACTACTGGTACGGAGGCAGCTACGGCGCGCTCACCTACGGGATCGTCTACTACTGGCTGGCGCAGTTCGTGCCGGCCGCCGTGCTCGTGGTCCTCGCCGGCGGCCTGCTGCCCGTGCTCTTCTGCCTGTACATGCGGGAAGCGTGGGGCGTCGCCGACCGGGCCGCCGCCTGGATGCTGGCCGCCGTCATGGTCGTCTACCTCGCCTGGGGGCAGTCGCCCTTCCTCTTCGCGCTCTGCCTGACGATGGCCGGGCTCGTGCTCCTGGCGCGCGGTCACCCACTGCTCGCGGCGGTGCCGTGCGCCGTCGGCGTGTTCACGAACCCGCTGGCGCTCGTCGCCGCGGCCGTCTTCGTGCTCGCCGCGCTCGCCGCGCGCCGGGAGGCGCGCCGCGCGCTCCTCGTGTTCGTCGCGGCGATGCTCCCGGTCGTGGCCCTGCGGGTGGTCCTCGCCGCCGTCTTCGCCGCTCCGTCCTGGGAGTTCCCCTACCCGCTGGAACTGCTCGGCCTCGCCGCCGTCGCGCTGCTCGGCGCCGGGCTCGCCCGCCTCTGCCGCGATCCCCGGCGGCGGGCGCTCCTCTGGGTCTTCGCGGCGCTGCTCGTGGTCACGGTCCCCGCGTACCTGCTGCCGGAGTCCCCGGTGGGCAGCAATGCGGGGCGCTTCTTCTACGTCTTCGGGGCGTCCCTGCTGGTCATGGTGGCGCGCCCGAGCCGCCTGCCGCGGGTGCTGCCGTGGCTCGCCGTCGCCGCCGTGCTCGCCTTCCAGCTCGCCTTCCCCGTCTGGATGCTGGCTCACGCGGAGGGCTTCACCGCCACCCGCGCCGCCTTCTTCGCGCCCGCCCTGGACTTCGCCGGGCGCGTCTACGACCCGGCCTACCGCTTCCACGTGGTGACGCCCCAGATGCACTGGGAGTCGTACTACTTCCCGGCCGCGGGCTTCCCGATCACGCGCGGCTGGTTCCGGCAGGCCGACGCCCTGCACAACGCCGAGCTCTACGACAAGCGTCTCGGCGCCCAGGCCTACATCGCATGGCTGCGGCGCATGGGCGTGCGCGACGTCTTCGTGCCCGGCGCCCCGCTGGTCTCGACGTCTCAGCGTGAGGCCGACATCCTTGCCGCCTCGCCGGCGTTCACGGTCGTGTACCGCAGCACGCTGTGGACGGTGTACGAGCTGCGGCGCCCGCAGCCGCTCATCGTGCCGCTGCGCGGAGACGCCTCGGCCGAGGTCGACACGCTCGACCACACGACCATCCGCTTCGCGGTCACCAAGCCGGGACCGTACCTCGTCAAGCTCACCTGGTCGCCGTACTGGCTCGTGGCGCGGCGCCCGACCGATCCCGCCCTTCGGGGTCACAGCGGGCGCCGTGACCGCGAGTGGGAGCAGGACGCGGTGCCCGCAAGCGGCCGGCGCCTCTATCAGGATCCCTACGGCTTCATCGTGTTCGACGCGCCGGCCGCGGGCCTGTACACGCTCCGGTTCGACGCGGCGCGCACCGCCGAGGCAGAGCTGTAGCGGTGGCGCTGGGGGCGATCGAACGGCGCCTCAAGTCGCGCCGGGGGCTGCTGGCGCTCTGGCTCGCCGCGACCGCCGGCGCTTGCCTGGTCGCGCTCCTCATGTGGCACGCCGGCATCCCGGGCTGGGACGACGCCGCGCACGTCTACAAGCTCTTCCTGCTGCGCCGCGGCGACTCGATCTTCTGGGACGACTTCTGGTACGGCGGCGGCTACGGCGCCGTGAACTACGGTTTCGTCTTCTATCTGCTGGCGCTCTACGTGCCGGCGAAGCTCATCGTCATCGTCTCGGCCGGCCTCGTGCCGCTCTTCTACTACCTGTACCAGCGCGACATGTGGGGCATCGACGACATCTGGCCGGCGTGGGCGCTGGCGGGGATCATGGCCGTCTATCTCGCGCACGGCCAGGACCCGTTCGTGTTCGCCCTGGCGCTCACGCTCGGCGGGCTCGCCTTGCTCGCGCGCGGCAGGCCGGCGCTCGGCGCCGTCGCGGTCGGCATCGCCGTCTTCGCCAATCCCATGGCGTTCGTCGTCTGCGCGAACTTCATGCTCGCCGACGTGATCGCGCGACCCGAGACGCGCCGCCGCTACTTCGTCTTCTTCTGCGTCGTGGCGCCGTTCGCGGTGGTGCGGATCGTCTCGGGGTGGGCGTTCACCGAGCCCGGCGCGTACCTCAACGAGACGCCGCAGCTGCTGCTGTACCTGGCCTTCGCGCTGATGGGGCTGGCACTGGCCGGCGTGAACGCGGTCCACGCGCGCCGGCCGTTCTTCATCCTGTTCTTCGTCTACGCCGTCACCTGCGTGCTGTCGTTCGTGATCCCGGGCAGCCCGCTGGGCAACAACATCGGCCGCTTCTTCTTCGTCTTCGGCCTCCCTCTGCTCCTCCTCCTGCGCCACACCAGCCTCAGGCGCTCGTTCCGCTACGCGGACCTCGCCATCGTGCCCATCGTCCTGTTCGGGCTGCTGCAGATCAGCACGCCGTACAGCCACTTCACGCGTACCAACGAGTGGCCGCAGACGGCGAGCCGCTTCTTCGCCCCCGCCATCGTCGAGGCGCGCCAGCTCTACGATCCCAACTACCGCATGCACGTCGTCGCCCTGCGCCGTCACTGGGAGGCGGACTACTTCCCCGCGGCCGGCATCCCCATAACGCGCGGCTGGTACAGGCAGGCCGACGCGATCCACAACACGATCTTTTACACGGCCTACGATGAGGCCACCTACGTCGCCTGGCTGCGCCGCATGGGCGTGCAGTACGTCTTCCTGGCGCACGCGCCGCTCGACGCGTGGAGCAACCACGAGGCACGCCTTCTCGAGCGCTCGTCGGCGTTCGCGCCGGTGAGCCGGGCGGGCGCCTGGAGCATCTATCGTCTGATCTCCGCACAGCCCATCGTCGTGGGGCTGAACGGCGGGACTGCCGACGTCCTCACCATGCAGCACCTCTGGTTCACGGTGCGCCTCGAGCGGCCCGGCGACTACCTCGTCAAGGTGACCTGGTCGCCCTACTGGACCGTGAGCGGCGGCGCCGGCGGGCCGGCGCCGAGTCTCACGCCCACGACGGACCGGTTCATGATCATGCGCGCGGCCCGCGCCGGCACGTACACGCTGCGCATCGACGTCACCCTCGCCAGGGCGCTGCGTCAGGCCGGCGCTCGGCTCGGGCTGTGAGCCGTGCCGCGGCCCGCCCCGCGCCGGTGAAGCGGGTAGCATAGCGCCATGAGACGAGCGCGGCTGTCGCCAGAGGTGTTCGCCCTCCCCGTCGAGCGCATGCGCGAGGGTTACTACTCGGACGCGTACTTCAACTTCACGAAGCGCGTCCTCGAGGAGCAGGACCTGCACCCGCACGTCACGATGCAGGTCTTTCAGAAGCACCAGCGGGCCATCGTCGGCGGCATGGATGAGGCCCTGGCGATGCTGCGGCTGTGCAGCGGCCGCTACGTGGGCGCAGGCGACGCCCGCCGTTGGGAGCCCGGCTGGCCCGAACTCGAGGTGCGGGCGCTCTACGACGGCGACGAGACCGGCGCCTGGGAGACGGTCCTGACCCTCGAGGGCGACTACGCGCTCTTCGCGCACCTCGAGACGGTCTACCTGGGAGCTCTTTCGCGGCGCACGCTGATCAGCACCAACGTGCGCCGCGTCGTGGAGGCGGCCGCCGGCAAGCCGATCCTCTTCTTCCCGGCGCGCTTTGACCACTACCGCGTCCAGACCGGCGACGGCTACGCGGCGCAGGTCGCCGGCGCCATCGGCGTCAGCACGGATGCGCAGGCGTCCTGGTGGGGCGGCAAGGGCATCGGGACGGTGCCGCACGGGCTGATCGCCGCCTGCGGCGGCGACACGGTGGAGGCCACCCGCCGCTTCGCGGACGCGTTCTACCCGGAGATCAACGTCACCGCACTCGTCGACTTCGACAACGACTGCGTCGCCACCAGCCTCGCCTGCGCGCGCGCCCTGGGGGAGCGGCTGTGGGGCGTCCGCCTCGACACGTCGGAGACGATGGTCGACCGCTCGCTCTGGCCGCTCATGGGCGAGTCCCGCCCCAACGGCGTCGCCCCCGAGCTCGTGCACGCCGTTCGGGACGCGCTCGACGGCGAAGGCTTCGAGCGCGTCAAGATCGTCGTCAGCGGCGGCTTCAACCCCGAGAGGATCGCCTTGTTCGAGGCCGCCGGCGTGCCTGCCGACGCCTACGGCGTCGGCAGCAGCCTCCTCGGCGGCAACACCGACTTCACCGCCGATGTCGTGCGCGTGGACGGCCGGCCCTGCGCCAAGGCCGGTCGGCACGACCGCCCCAACGCGCGCCTCGAGCTCGTCGAGTGACGCCGTCCACAGTCATCCTCGTGGTCGACATGCTCAACGGCTTCTGCCGTGAGGGCAGCCTCGCGAGCGCGCGCCTCGACTCGCTCACCGGCCGGCTGCGCGAGCACCTCGAGCGCGAGGTGGCCGCGGGCGCCCGGCTCGTCTTCCTCGCCGACGTGCACGCGCCCGAGGACCCGGAGTTCGCGATGTTCCCGGCGCACTGCGTCGAGGGTTCGGGCGAGGACGAGATCGTGCCGGAGCTCGCGCGGCTCGCCGCCGCCGGCACCATCGTGCGCAAGCACACCTTCTCCGGCTTCTATCGCACCGGGCTGGACGCGGTCCTCGAAGGCCTCGCGCCCGGCGTGGTCGAGGTCACCGGGGTGTGTACCGACATCTGCGTGCTGCACACCGTGTACGACCTCAGGATCCGCGGCTACGAGGTGGTCGTGCGCTCAGACCTGGTGGAGACCTATGACGCGCCCGGCCACGACGCCGATGAGATGAATCGCTTCGCCCTCGCTCACATCCGCGACATCCTGGGCGCGAAGGTCGTCTGACCGCACGCGCGCGACGGAGGTCCGGCCGCCGCCGCGGGCTTCAGTTGGAGCTGCCCGGCTCCGGCTCGGCCGACTGCTTCCCCTCGAGGAGGTCGACGAAGCCCTGGGAGCGCCGTCCGATCGTCGATTTGGGGGCGATGCGTGCGGCGGCCGCCCACTGTGTCTTGGCGCCGGCGATGTCGTTCTGCGAGAAGAGGATGATGGCCAGGGAGTAGTGCGCCTCCTGCTGGCGCGGGTCCTTGGCCAGCACCGCCCCGAGCGAAGCTGTGGCGCGCTTGATCTGCCCCTCGGCGTGCCACACCATGGCGAGACGGACGGTGGCCGTGGCGTCGCCGGGCCTATACGCGAGGGCGCCGCGGTAGGCGCGTTCCGCCTGGCGATAGCGCGCACCCAGCACGTAGGCGTCTCCGAGGCTCATGAGGATGCTCGCGTTGTGCGGGTCCGCGGCGCTGGCCTTCTGCAGGCGGGCGATCGTCTGCTCCACCTGACCGCTGGCGCTGCCGGCAGCGACGCTCGTCGCTCCCGAGGAGGGATGCCCCGGAGGAAGCGTCTGACCGGCCGTCGCGCCGCCTACTGCGGAGCCATCGCCGGAGGTCGCGCCCACGGCGACGATGGCGGCGGCCACGACGACGGCCGTGCCCAGGCCGAACAGCAGGTAGTGTCTCCTCAACGCGTCCTTTCGGGGGGAGGGCTGGCGCCGGAACGCTGGCAGGATAGCATCCCGCCCGCGCACCCGCGACCGCGTTTTGCCCGCAAAGAGCCCGGAGCCCGCCGGGGCCTAACCAAGCTTAACCGCCGCTTAACACCCCGGACTCGTGTGCGTGCCGGCTCGCCGCCGGCTGGCCCCTGTGGTCACCGAGTCGGCGTCGCGCCCGCGATGACCCGCGGCAGTTGACGCCCACCGAAGCGCCCGCTAGAGTTCACGAGGCCAACAGGACCGTTTCACTCCGGTCTCGACGCACAGGAGATCCCGTGGGATTGCAGCTCACGCGTGGCGGAGAGTACGCCATCCGCGCCATGACTTACCTGGCGCGCTATCCCGAAGGGCACGTGGCCTCGCTGCGAGACATCGGGCGGGCGCAGGAGATCCCCGAGAGCTTCCTCGCCAAGATCCTCCAGAGCCTGGTGCACGCCGGGCTGGCCGTGTCCCAGCGCGGCGCGCACGGCGGCTTCGCCCTGGCGCGCCCCGCGGAACAGATCACCATGCGCGACGTCATCGAGGCGGTCGACGGACCCATCTCGGTCAACCTGTGCACGCTCGATCCCGAGGAGTGCAAGCGCAGCAGCACCTGCGAAGTGCACAAAGCCTGGCTCCGCGCGCAAGAGCAGCTCATGGACGTGCTCGGCGGCGTCACGCTCAAGTCGCTCGCTCCGCAGCCCGTCGCCTGACAGCCCGCGCGTCAGTCCTCGTAGCCCCGGGGATGCGCCTGCATCCACCCCCAGGCGTCGGCGACGGCGTCCTCCAGCGACCGGCGCGGGCGCCAGCCGAGTGACTCTCCAGCCAGGCGGTTGTCGGCCACGAGGACCGGGGGATCTCCGGCGCGGCGCGGCGACGCCTCGGCGTGCACGCGCACGCCGGTGACCGTCTCGACCGCCGCGAGGACGTGGCGCACCGAATCGCCCGAGCCGGTGCCGAGGTTGAACGCGCCTTGCGTCTGCGGGAGGCGCGCGAGCGCCGCCACGTGCGCGTCGGCGAGGTCGGCGACGTGGACGTAGTCGCGCACGCAGGTGCCGTCCACGGTCGGGTAGTCGTCGCCGAACACCGAGAGCGTCGCGCCGTCGCGCGCGCTCCGGAGGGCGAGCGGGACGAGGTGACTCTCGGGGTCGTGGTCCTCGCCCTGCTCTCCGTGGGCGCCGCAGGCGTTGAAGTAGCGCAGCGCCGTGAAGGCGATGTCGCCGGCGGCGCGCGCCTCTTCGAGCAGACGCTCGCAGGCGAGCTTGGTCTCGCCGTACGGGTTCGACGGGGCGAGCACGTCGCCCTCCTCGATCGGCGTCCGCTCCGGGGCGCCGTACACGGCCGCTGTGGACGAGAAGACGAGGCGGCCGGCGCCGGCCGC
>CAIWHY010000318.1 GCA_903912585.1 uncultured Thermoleophilia bacterium
CCGGGCGCCGGGAGCGACGCCGACGGCTCCCCGCAGTCGCGGGCGAGCGCGGGCGACGCGCCGCCGAGGCTTGAAGACATCGGCGACGCCTCGACGGCTGCCGCCGTGGTCGCGGCGTCCGGGCCCGGACTGGACGAGCCGATCGCCGTGAGCGCGACCGCCACGATCCCCGACGAAGCAGCGGCGCAGGCCGACGTGCCGCAGGACGACGTGGCGCCGGATGCCTCCGCTCCGGACGACGTGGCGCCGGATGCCTCCGCTCCGGATGCCTTGGCGCCGGACGAAGTCGCGCCGGACGCCGCCGCGGCGCCGGACCGCACGCGGAGGAGCCGCCGCCTGGGCCTGGTCGTCGTGATCCTCTCGCTCGTGCTGCTGGTCGGCGCCGCGGGGGCCTTCACGACCAGCACGATCTTCTTCGTCGGCGTCGACAACGGGCGGCTCGTGATCTACAGCGGCGTGCCGGTCGATCTCGGCGGCCACCGCCTCAACCCCGTCTATCGCAAGAGCACCCGCCCCTACGACACGCTCTCGCCGCAGCAGATGGCCGCCGTGGACGCGCAGACGATCCACGATCGCGACGGCGTCATGGCGCTGGCCGCGGCGCTGGGGATGTGGCCCTGAGCCGGCGCAACACGGAGCTGCTGTTCCTGGTCATCGCCGGCGCGGTGAGCACGATGGCGTACGTCTCCGTCTACGCCGGGCGCTACCGCGAGATCAACCGCGTCTCGCTCATCTACGGTCTCATCTTCGTGGCGATCTTCATCGTGCTCCACCTCGTGGTGCGCCTCGTGCTTCCTCAGGCCGACCCCTACCTGCTGCCGGTGACGGCGCTGCTCGCGGCGGTCGGCCTCACCGAGATCTTCCGCATCAAGCCCGCGCTGGCGCTCACCCAGGGGCAGTGGCTGCTGGTCGGGGCGGGGCTCTTCGTGCTCACGGTGCTCGTGGTGCGCGATCACATGAAGCTCGACCGCTACCGCTACCTCATCGGCGCCGTGGGCCTGACGCTGCTCGTCGTGACCATCGCGCTCGGCACCACGGTGAACGGGTCCAAGCTCTGGATCCACGCCTTCGGCTTCTCGATCCAGCCGTCGGAGTTCGCCAAGCTCGCCATCGTCGTGTTCCTCGCCGGCTACCTCGACGACAAGAAGGTCCTGCTCTCGGTGCCGACGCACCACGTCCTCGGCGTGCCGCTGCCGGCGGCCAAGTACTTCGGGCCGCTGCTCGTGATGTGGGTGATGTCGCTCGCCATGCTGGTGTTCATGAAGGACTTCGGCATGGCGCTGCTGTTCATGTCGATCTTCGTGGGGCTGATGTACATGGCCACCTCGCGCATCGTCTACGTGGCGCTCGGCGGCGGCCTCTTCGCCGCCGCCGCGGCCATCGCCGTGGTCATCGTGCCGCACGTCAACGAGCGCTTCACCGTGTGGCTGAACCCGTGGCCGCACGCCTCCACGAGCGGCTACCAGCTCCTGCAGTCGCTGTTCACGATCGCCGACGGGGGCATCCTCGGCGCCGGCTTCGGGCGCGGCTACCTGCTCTACGTCAACCATCAGCCGGTCGTGCCCGAGCTGCAGACGGACTTCATCTTCAGCGCCATCGCCAACGAGATGGGGCTGGTCGGCGCCGTGGGCATCATCCTGCTGTTCCTGCTGTTCACCTGGCGCGGCTTCCGCATCGCGGTGTGGGCGCCCGACGGCTTCTCCAAGCTGCTCGCCGCCGGGCTCGCCATGGCCTTCGGGCTGCAGACCTTCATCATCCTCGGCGGCGTCACGCGCCTGATCCCGCTCACCGGCATCACGCTGCCGTTCGTGAGCTACGGCGGCAGCTCGATCACCGCCAACCTCATGCTCGTCGCCCTGCTGCTCATGGTCTCGCACCGCACCAACGTGGTGCGCGAGGGCACGGACCTGGAACGCCGCCGCCTGGCGGAGCGAGGGTAGGAGCGCCGTGAACAAAGCCATCTCCCGCGTCTTCATCATCGGCGTCGTCCTGTTCATGGCGCTGGTCATCAACCTCACGTGGATCATGGCCGTGCGCGCCAACTGGTTCTCCGACCGGCCGCAGAACAAGCTCGCGCTCGCCAAGGAGATGAAGATCGAGCGCGGCAACATCCTAGGCTTCGACGGGTCGACGATCGCCGGCTCGGTGAGCCGCTCCGGCTACTACTACCGCGACTACCCGCAGGGCACGCTGGCGCCGCAGCTGATCGGCTACGACAGCCTGCGCTACGGGCGTACCGGCATCGAGGCGGCGATGAACGACTACCTCACCGGGCAGTCGACGAACCTCGGGGTGCAGTCGTGGGTCGACAAGCTGCTGGGGCGCCGGCCGCAGGGGGCGAGCGTCAAGCTCACCCTGGTGCCGGCGGTCCAGAAGGCGGCGCAGAAGGCGCTCTCCGGGCAGCGGGGCGCCATCATCGCGCTCGACCCCAAGACGGGCGCCTTGATCGCGGCGGCGTCGGCGCCCACCTACGACCCGGCCAACCTCGACGACCAGTGGGCGCGGCTCAGCGCCGACGGCAACGCGCCGCTGCTGAGCCGCTCCACGCAGGGGCTGTACGTGCCAGGATCGGCCTTCAAGGTCGTCACCGCGGCCGGCGGCCTGGACTACGGCAAGGTGACGCCGAGGACGCCCTTCGTGGACACCGGCACCTACGTGGTCTTCGGCGGCAAGGTCACCAACTACGGCGGCGAGGTCTTCGGCCCCAACGACTTCACGACGGCGCTCACGCTCTCGATCAACACGACCTTCGGCAAGGTCGGCAACCTGCTGCAGCGCAAGCGCCTCGTGGCGACGATGCAGCGCTTCGGCTTCTACCAGACGCCACCGCTGCCGTTGCCGGCAGGCGAGGTCGTGCCCAGCGGCCGGTACGGCGCCAAAGGCATCCTGCCGCCCGACGCCTTCATGGACCCGCTCGCCGTCGCTTGGGCGGCGGTCGGCCAGGAGAAGCTGCTGGCGACGCCGCTGCAGATGGCCCTCGTCGCCGCCGGCGTCGCCAACGGCGGCGTGGTCATGAAGCCGTACTACGCGCAGCAGGTCATCGCGCCCTCGGGGACGGTCGTGCAGCGGGCCCAGCCGCAACAGTGGAAGGTCGCGATGAAGCCGGCGGTCGCGGCGCAGCTCAACACGATGATGCAGCGCGTGGTGACCGCCGGCACCGGGACCTCGGCGGCCCTCCAGGGCATCCAGGTTGCCGGCAAGACCGGCACGGCGGAGAAGGGCGACGGCACGAACCTGGCGTGGTTCATCGCCTTCGCGCCGGCCAACGACCCCAAGATCGCCATCGCCGTCGTGATCGAAGGCACGCAATCGACCGGCGGCGAGGCGGCGGCGCCGCTCGCCGCCGAGGTCATCAAGACCGCCCTGGCGCAGACCGCCCTGCCGTGACGGCAGGGAGCCGGCGCCGCGGGTCGTACCTGACCGAGAAGAGGAGAGGTAGCAACACGTGACTGACGTCTTCCAGCCAGAGCAGGTCGTGAGCGGCCGCTATCGCGTGGTCCGCAAGCTCGGCGGCGGCGGCATGGCCGACGTCTACCTGTGCGAGGACCTCACCCTCGGCCGCAGCGTGGCGCTCAAGGTCCTGCTCGAGCGCTTCCTCGGCGACGCCACGTTCGTCGAGCGCTTCCGGCGCGAGGCCAAGGCCGCCGCCGGCCTCAACCAGGGCAACCTCGTCAGCATCTACGACTGGGGCGAGCTCGACGGCACGTACTACATCGTCATGGAGTACGTGGAGGGGGAGACGCTCAAGGACTACATCCGCCGTCACGGCCGTCTCAGCGGCACCGAGTCGGTGCGCATCGCGCTCCAGCTGCTCGCCGCGCTCGAGTACGCCCACCGCCACGGCATCGTGCACCGCGACATCAAGCCGCAGAACGTGATGATGGACGCCCAGGGCACCGTCAAGGTCATGGACTTCGGCATCGCCCGCGCCGGCGACTCGGGCATGACCGAGGCGGGCTCGATCCTCGGCACCGCGCAGTACCTCGCGCCCGAGCAGGCCAAGGGCCAGCCGGTGGACGCGCGCACCGACCTGTACTCGGTAGGCATCGTCCTCTACGAGATGCTCACCGGCGTCGTGCCCTTCAAGGGCGACACCGCCGTGACCGTGGCGCTCAAGCACGTCAACGAGATCGCCGCGGAGCCGGCGCAGGTGATCCCCGGCCTGCCGTATTCGCTCAACCAGATCGTGCTCAAGGCGATGGCCAAGGATCCGGCGCAGCGGTACCAGTCCGCCGACCAGTTCGCGCGCGACCTGCGCGCGGCCCAGCTCGGCGGCCCCGGCGCCGCGGCGGCGGTCGACACCGGCGCGGAGCGCACCCGCGTCCGCGCCGGCGCGGCCGCCGGCGGCACGGCCGTGATGACGCAGCCGCATCTCGACCCCGTGCGCTCGGACCGCGGGCGCAAGCGGCGGCGCTGGCCGATCGTCCTCGTCGTCGTGCTCCTCGTCCTCGTGATCGCCGCCACCGCGTTCGCGCTCGTGCGCGCCATGGGCGGCGGCTCCGCGACCGTCCCGTCGGTGGTGGGGCAGACCAAGGCCGCCGCGCTCACGGCGCTCGAGGAGAAGGGCTTCGCGGGCAAGGTCCAGGAGGAGTACTCCGACAAGTTCGCCGCCGGCCTGGTGACGCGCCAGGCGCCGGCGGCCGGCACCAGTCTGCGCAAGGGCGAGCCTGTAGACATCTGGGTGAGCAGGGGCTCGGCGACCGTCCCGCTCACCGACTTCCGTGGCTGGAAGCCGGACGCCGTGAAGTCGTGGCTGAGCCAGAACGGCCTGCTCGGCGTGCAGCACTCGGGCAAGAACGGCTCCGTGCCCCAGGGCGAGGTCTACAAGCAGGACCCGCCGGCGGGCAGCAACGTCCAGAAGGGCGACACGATCAAGTACTGGGTCAGCAGCGGCAAGCCGCAGGCGTCGGTGCCCGACCTGAGCGGGCTCGCCCAGGCAGACGCCCAGGCGGCGCTGTCGGCCGCCGGGCTCATGCTCGGCGCGGCGTCGCAACAGACGAGCACGAGCGTGCCTTCCGGCCAGGTGATCAGCCAGTCCCCGGCGGCCGGCACCCAGGTCGACAAGGGCTCCTCGGTGAGCATCGTGGTGTCGAGCGGCACGCCCTCGGCGTCGCCGAGCCCCACGCCCACCGGCGTCGCGATCCCGAACGTCTACGGCATGGACGCGACGACGGCCAACGACACGCTCGCGGCGCTCGGCTTCAACGTCGTCGTCGAGATGAAGAGCGGGACCGGGCAGCCGCCCGGGACGGTGGTCCTGGTGAGCCCGGACACCGGCACCGTGGCTCCGGCCGGAGCGACCGTGACGCTCACGATCGCGAGCTAGCCTCAGCGCCGGCGAGGGCTGATCCCGGGTCGTCGCGCAGGACGCGGGCGGGCGGGGCCACATGGCCTCGCCCGCCCGCCGCTCATTTCCGGTAGAGGAACACCACGTAGAGGATGAACAGCACGTACATCGAGCCGGCGCCCCCAAGCGACCACCACGTGAGCTTGTGGCGGAAGCGGATGGTGCAGTAGAAGACCGCGCCGGAGATGAGCGCGAAGATCCCGCTGACGAGCCCGGAGCGCGGGAGCTCCCAGCTCGTGAAGATGAGGCCGACCGACACCGGGAACGTGCTCTGGAAGACCATCGCCCCCGTGATGTTGCCGAGCGCCAGGGCGTCCTTGCGCTGCCGCACCCAGAGCACCGAGTTGAACTTCTCGGGCAGCTCGGTGGCGATCGGCGTGATCAGCAGGGAGACGATGAGCGGGGCGGCGCCGAGCGACGCGCTCAGGACCTGGACCTCCTTCACGAAGAGCTCGGCCCCGAGGATGATGCCGAGCACGGCGGCGCCGATCTGCAGGAAGATCCGGTAGCGGTGCGGCATCACGGGATGGCGGTGGAAGTAGAGGGGCTTGATGTCCGCGCCGAGGTCGCCCTCGCCGTGCATCGTCTCCCACACGAAGAACCCGTAGAACACGAGCAGCGCGACCGAGAGCAGGTAGTGCAGCGGCCGCACGTGGATGAGGCCGGCGGCCATGGCCAGCGAGTAGGCGATGAGGAAGTGGCTGAGATCGCGGCGCATCACGGTCTCGTTGATGGTCACGTCGCGGGAGCGCCGCCCCCTCCAGGCGAACACGAGGACGGCCGCGCCCGTGACGACCATCGCCAGCGTTGCGAGCATGAACGGCGCGCCCAGGATGGCGCCGACGCCGACGGCCGTCGCGGCGGTCCCGCCGGTGAAGACGATGGCGATGATCGGCACCAGCGTCTCGGGCAGCGCCGTGCCCACGGCGGCGAGGATGCTGCCCACGGCGCCCTCGCCGAGGTCGTAGCGGCGCCCGAACCACTCCACGCCGTTGGTGAACAGCTCGGCGGAGATGAGGATGATAGCGAGGGCCAGGATGAGCACGACGACGTCCATGGCGGCGAGGATATCAGAGGGGCCGGGCGCCGCAG
>CAIWHY010000319.1 GCA_903912585.1 uncultured Thermoleophilia bacterium
GAACAAAATTATCGTTGCACCAAGTCAATTCTTGCGGTTGCCGATGAACTGATAAAGAACAACAAAGGACAAATTCCGAAAACGCTCTTTACGGAAAATGCGCGCGGCGAGCCGGTTCGCATCACGCAATGCTTAGATGAGCGCGACGAGGCAAGTTCCATCGTTCGCGCGATCGAAGATGAGATCCGGAAATCGAAGCTTGACCTGAAAGATTTTGCGGTGCTCTACCGCACCAACGCGCAGAGCCGCGTGCTCGAGGAGCAGTTCGGGCGCTACGCGATCGCCTACCAGGTGATCGGCGGGCCCAAGTTCTACGAGCGCGCCGAGATCCGCGACCTGGTGGCGTACCTCACCGCGATCGTGAATCCGGACGACGCCTCGCGCCTGGTGCGCATCGTCAACGTGCCCAAGCGCGGCATCGGCGCCACCAGCCTGCAGCGCCTGCAGGCGCACGCCGCCGGCATGGGGGAGAGCGTCTGGAGTGTCATGCGCGCGGCGGCCGACGTCCCCGGCCTCTCGGCCGGGGCGACCAACGGCCTGCTCGACTTCGTGCGCCTGGTCGAGGGGTTGCAGGCGGGCCTCGAGGGCCGCCCGGTCGCCGAGGTCGTGCGCAGCCTGCTCGACGAGAGCGGCTACGAGGCGGCGCTCAAGACGCAGAAGACTCTGGATGCCGACGGCCGCCTCGAGAACCTCGAGGAGTTCGTCGGCGTCGCCGCCGAGTACGACAAGCGCGCCGACGAGCCCAGCCTCGACGGCTTCCTGCAGGAGATCAGCCTGTACGCCGACGTCGACGCGATCGTCGACAAGTCGGCGATGATCACGCTCATGACCCTCCACAATGCCAAGGGCCTTGAGTTCCCGGTGGTGTTCATCGCCGGCATGGAAGAGGGCGTGTTCCCGCACCAGCGCTCGCTCGACGAGCAGAACGTCGAGGAGGAGCGCCGGCTCGCCTACGTGGGCATCACGCGCGCCATGGACCGCCTGTACCTCCTGCACGCCCGGGCGCGCTCGCTGTGGGGCGCGTCGCAGTTCAACCTGCCCTCGCGCTTCATCGGCGAGATCCCCAGCGGCCTCTTCGAGAAGCACGTTGTCGGCGGCGGCGCGGCCGGCGGCTGGAGCGGCCAGGGCGGTTCGTGGGGCGGCGGCTCAGGCGGTTCGCGCGGCTCCTGGGGCGGCGGCTCCGGGAGCGGAGGCGGCTCGTGGAGCGGCGGCGGCCGCTACGGCCGCGACGCCGACGTGGACGGCGCCTCCGGCCGCCGCTTCACCGGTCTCGAGAAGGACGACACCCTCGACGAGGAGGTCGTGGAGCAGTTCTTCGCCGCCGGCGACCGCGTGCTGCACGCGACCCTCGGCGAGGGGACCGTCCTCAAAATGGAGAGCGGCGGCATCGTCGTCGTGCGCTTCGAGAACGACGGCAGCGAGCGCCGCCTGATGGCGAGCGTGGCGCCGCTGCGCAAGCTGCGCACCTAGCGGCGCCCGCCGGCAGCGCGGGGCCGGGGCACGACACCCGTGCTCACTCTCCGGTGCCGACCTCGACCAGGCGCCAGCTGCCGTCCGACATGCGGACCACGCGCGAGAAGATCTCCCAGCGCGCCGCCGTCGTGCCGAAGGGGCTGCTGGTGACCGTCGGCACGATGTACACCCACGAGCCGAACGACACGGTGGCATCGCTGCCCGGTCTTGGGAGAGCTCTCGTGGCGGGACGAAGGTAGCGCACCGACTCGAACGCCTTCGGCTCCGTCTTCGCGTTGTACATGCGCGGACCCGTCGCCAGTGCGAACGCGGCGTCGTACTCGTGCGCCCCCATGAGATCCCAGTACCGATGGACCACCGCGACCGCGCCGACGGGCAGCGCCCCGCTCGTGATCTGCGGGCTGGGTGCCGGTGTGGGTGCCGTGGCGGCCGGGGACGACGAGACGGTGGACGCCGTGGGCGAAGTGCCGCCGGCCGAGCCGCCGCAGGCGACGAACAGCGCCACCACGCAACAGGCAGAGGCAAGGACGGTGATGACTGACGGCCGGCTACTGGTCCCCACGAAGACACCTTTCGTCGCGTTCTGTCCGTGCCGACTCCATCACAGCTCGGCGGATGTGTACAGGATGACGACAGTACGTCACCCCCAAGGGTCACGAAGGCGTCGCCGGCGCGCTCGTCGCTGCAGACTCGTGCGGTAGACTGCGCCGGGAGAGTCCAGCCACCGCCGAGGAGGGTCAGCCATGGCCGTCGAGCTCACGCGCGAAGGCGCGGTCGCGATCGTCACGGTCGCCCGCCCCGAGGCGCTCAACGCGCTCAACACCGAGACCAACGAGCGGCTCGCGAACGTCGTGAGCGAGCTCTCCGCCGACGACGCGGTGCGCGCCGTCGTGCTCACCGGAGCGGGGGAGACGGCGTTCGTGGCCGGCGCCGACATCGCCGAGATGCAGCACTTCAGCGCCGAGCAGGCGCGCCGCTTCGCGGCGCTCGGCCAGGCCGTGATGAGCGGTATCGAGGCGGCGCCGCAGCCCTGGATCGCCGCCGTCAACGGCTTCGCCCTCGGCGGCGGCTGCGAGCTGGCCCTGGCCTGCGACATCAGGCTGGCGAGCGAGAAGGCGAAGTTCGGCCAGCCCGAGATCGGCCTCGGCATCACGCCCGGGTTCGGCGGCACCCAGCGCCTGCCGCGCATGGTCGGCGAGGGCTGGGCCAAGTACCTCGTGCTCTCCGGGCGCCACATCCGCGCCGAGGAGGCGCTGCGCATCGGTCTCGTGCAGGCGGTGCACCCCAAGGACGACCTGATGGCGCAGGCGATGAAGCTCGCCGCGGAGCTGGCCGCCAAGAGCCCCCTGGCGATGCGCTACTGCAAGGCGGCGGTCCACGCCGCCGTCAGCAGCGACCTCGCGACCGGCCAGGGCGTCGAGCGGGACCTTTTCGCGCTCGCCTTCGCGAGCGCCGATCAATCCGAGGGCATGGCGGCCGTCCTCGAGAAGCGTCCGCCGGAGTTCACCGGCCACTGAGGCCGGCCGGCTTGCTCGGGCTCGCTCCGGCTCGCCGAGCGGCTCAGCCGCCGACAGCGGCGAGCAGTCGCGAGAGCGCCTCGAGCACGCCCGGCGTGGCGCGCACCAGCACGTCGGCGTCCTCGAGCACCGGTCGCGGCGTCTCGCCGGTGACCGCTGCCAGCGCGCAGGCGTGGCGCCGTGCGTCCTGCTCGCTCCACTTGTGCAGGGCGTCGAAGCCGGCGGCGTCGGTGAGGTCGTCGCCGCAGAACATCGCCGCCAGGTAGTCGCCCGCGGCGAGCAGCTTGCGCGTCGCGGTCCCCTTGGTGAACGGCAGCGGCGGCCGCACCTCGAAGAGGAAGTGCCCGGTCGAGATCGCCAGCCCGCGGGCGCGCGCCGGCTCGACGACCTTCTGCAGAAGCTCGTGCCGGGTCGCGGCCGCGTCCGTCGCCAGCCGGTAGTGGATAGCCAGCATCGTGCGCTTGTTCTCGAGCACGACGCCGAGCGCCTCGCAGTCGAGGTCGCGCGCCGCGGCGTCCGCGACCTCCTGGACCTGCGTCACGTAGCGTTCGGCCTGCGGTTCCGTGAGTACCGACCCGTCCGCGCCCAGCACCTCGAGCCCGTGCGTGCCCACGTAGGCGGCGCCGTCGAGAGCGATCATGCGGCGCCCGTCCGCGAGCGCCCGCCCGGTGACGAACGCCACGAGGCCCAGCCGCCGGACGAGTCCGGCGAGGACGTCGCAGACCTCGGGCGGGACCACGGCGTCGCCCGGCCGCCCCACGATGGGGGAGATGGTGCCGTCGATGTCGCAGAAGAGCGCCCCGGCGCGCGGCGCCCGGGCGAACGCGGCGACGGCCGTGGCGAGCTGCGCTTCGCCATCGATGATGAGCCCTTCGCCGTCCACGTCCCTCCTCGCCTGCGATCGCCCTCAGCCTAGCGGAACCGGCCCCGCGCGCCAACGATGGTGGTCGTTCCCTTCAAGTCCGCGCGACCCTCTGCCGATACTGCGCCACGAGAGAGATGAGCGATCACAACGACAAGCCACGCGAGGCTCTTCCCGGCGGGAGACCGCGGGATGGGCGCGCGGACCCCTACCTCAAGTCGATGCTGCTCGGCCTCATCGAGGACAGCTACCTGCACACCGGCACCTTCACCCAGTTCGCGGCCGAGGTACTGCAGGTGATCGCCTACGCGGTCACGGTGCCGGTCGCGTTCACCGAAGGCTTCCTCAAGGCCTACCTGTCCATCGAGCGGGTGGTCGAGGACGCCGACGGGCGCATCAAGATCATCCCCAAGGAAGGCGCCAGCATCGAGGACATGATCCGCGACGTCGACGAGATCACGGCGCAGGTCGACCCCGGCGCGGTGTTCAACCCCGTGGTCCGCTCGAAGCTCGACGCGGTACATCAGACGTCGAGCAAGGCCATGAAGTGGGACATCAACACGCTCGGCCAGATGGACGACGCCCAGTTGATGGAGGTCCTGCGGGAGATGCAGGCCGAGTCGGAGAGTCCGGACGACGATCGCGCCGAGCGCGACGAGGCCAACGACTACGTGCGCGCCAAGCTGGCGACGATCCGCCGCAACGTGCGCCAGTTCCAGACGCGACATGGAGCGGGGGCGGCCGACGCCGAGGCGCCGGGTGACGCCGGCCCGGACACCGGCGACTCACCGGTCCCGACCGGCTTCGGCGATGGCGGCGCCCCGATCTGAGCCGTCGCGCTCCCGCGGCCGCGCTCGCGCAGGCTCCGCGAGATCACGCGCCCGCCGTCCCGCGACACAACGCGCCCGAACTCCCGCCCGCGGCCCGGTTCGGATAGGATAGGCGGGCTTTCCGGGAGGGCAGGCATGCATCATTTCTCCGACAGTCTGGCGACGGCCGTCACGGCGCGGCGCAGCGTCGTCTGCGTCGGCCTCGACCCGACGCTCGCAGGCATGCCGCCGGAGCTCGTCGAGAAGTATCGGCCGCGCGTCGCGGACCTCGGTGACGAGGGCGCCGTCGCCGCCTGCTTTCAGGAGTTCTGCAGCGGCGTGATCGACGCCGTCGCCGAGAGCGCCGCGTGCGTCAAGCCGCAGGCCGCGTTCTTCGAACAATACGGCGCGCCCGGGTGGAGCGCGCTGCGCGCCGTCGTGCGCTGCGCGCACCAGTACGAGCTGCCCGTGATCCTCGACGTCAAGCGCGGCGACATCGCCTCGACC
>CAIWHY010000320.1 GCA_903912585.1 uncultured Thermoleophilia bacterium
ACCGTCGTCTGGTCGCGCGAGGGGGTCATCTACCGCATCACGCCACGCCGCAACGACGACGTGAACGACACGTGGATGGCCGACAGCGGCCGCGAACTCTACAAGGCCGTCGCCGCCGAGGACCGCCTCACCGCGGTGAAGCTCAACGGCGCCGCCAGCACGCTCGAGCTCGCGCTCGCTGCTGCCGCCGATCTTTTCAAGTCGAACGCCGGCGGCATTGCCGTCGTCGGCTCCGGCCGCAGTTCCGTCGAGGAGCAGTTCCTCACGAAGAAGCTAGCCACCGCGCTCAAGGCTCCGGCCTACCTCGTCAGCCGGGTGGGGCAGGGGGACAAGATTCTCGTCTCGGCCGATCGCAACCCGAACGTCCGCGGCGCCCTCGTGACCGGCCTGATCGTTTCGCTGCCCTCTTCGCAGCTCAGCGCGCTCGCTGCCGCGATCGACGCCGGCACGGTGAAGACCGTCGTTTCCGTCGGTGAGGATCTCGCCGCCGCCGGCCTGACCGCGGGCCAGCTCGCCAAGGTTTCCGTCATTTACCTCGGCACCCACGCCAACGCCACGAGCGCGGCGGCCCGTGTCGTGCTGCCCACGCTGACTGTGTTCGAGAAGAACGGCACGTTCGTGAACCAGCAGTTCCGCGTGCAGAAGTTTCTCAAGGCCGTGCCCGCGCCGGCCGGTGCGACCGACGATCTCGTCGTCCTCGCGAAGCTCGCCGCTGCCGCCTCCGGCACCGCGGTGGCTTCGGAAATCGGCGCGCTCTGGTCGGCGATCGCCGCCGCGGTGCCCGCGCTGGGCACGATGACGTTCGCCAACCTGCCCGAGACCGGCCTCCTGCTCGACGCCACGCCGTGGGCCGCACTGCCCTTCGCCGAGGGCGAGACGCTGCACTACAAACCCTCCTCCGCCAAGGCTACGGAGGGCAGGCCCGCCTGATCATGTTCAACCTCTGGTTCAATTTGAATCCCATCCTGCAAGGCGTCCTCAAGGGCCTGGCGGTGATCGCGGTCATTTTCCCGTTCGCCGGCGCCTGCTCGCTGGCCGAGCGCAAAGTCTCCGCGTGGATGCAGGGCCGGCCGGGTCCCAACCGCGCCATCGTGCCGTGGTTCGCCTACGTTCCCGTGCTCGGGAAGTTCCTGCAGCGGCTCGGCGTGTTTCACCTCATCGCCGACGGCGCGAAGTTCCTCTTCAAGGAGGAGCCGCTGCCCGGCCACGTGAACAAGCTCTACTTCATCCTCGCGCCCGCGCTCGCGATGATGCCCGCGTTTACCACCGTCACGGTCGTGCCGTTCGGCGCGTATCTCGACGGCGCGGGTCGCACGCTGCCGCTCATGCTGGCCAACGTCGACGTGGGCCTACTCGCGGTCTTCGCGGTGTCGTCACTCGGCGTTTATTCGCTCATTCTCGCCGGCTGGGCGTCCAACTCGAAATATCCCTTCCTCGGCGGCGTCCGCGCGTCGGCGCAGCTGATCTCGTATGAGCTGTCGATGACGCTCTCGGTGGTCCCGGTTTTCCTCTGGATCAACGCCCCCGGCACGCCCGGCACGATGAGCCTGGCGAAGGTCGTGGCGTTCCAGAGCCTGCCTGGCTTCTGGGGCGGAGCGTGGTTCGTCTTCCTGATGCCGCTGTCGGCCGCGATCTTCCTGGTTTCGCTCTTTGCCGAGACAAACCGCCAGCCGTTCGACATGCCCGAGTCCGAGGCCG